>JAAZYZ010000116.1 GCA_014239355.1 Fidelibacterota bacterium | reverse complement strand
CCATCAACATCTATATCACCACCATAATACCAATCATCAAGCCATGCTGTTGCCCAAGCTTTATACCAAGGGTCAGAGTAGGCTTGCTCATTTTGTCCTTCTGAATTATTATAACTCGCCCATTCATCTAACTCACCATCACCATTAGTATCAACCCAGTTACCAATATATCTATCGCCATCCCAATCCATTGATGGGTATGATGCAACTAATAATTTTTGCATATCCATAAGCATATTAAACCGAATAAACTCATCTTCATAAAGATTACCAAAAAAACCTAATCTGATATTAGTAGGGGCTGGATCAGCTTGGTCTTCATCTATAAAAGAAATTGGAGGACCAATATTAGCAATATTAAATCCAAACGCAAATTTAGTTTGACCTGAATCTTCATAAATAGGCACTTGAGTTCCTTCACCAATAATACCATCAGAATTAGCTTCCGGGTAAATAGTTTTATACCCTTTTAATTTGTTTGATCTTATTTTATACAAATATGAAATATCAAATGCAAAATCAGTAGAATAAGGCTTACCTTCACCTGATTCATCTTCAGTTACACTGTCAGCTAATTTTTGGTGAAATAATTTAAAACCTAGCCCAATACCTGAATTTTCTGTTAATTTAGTACCATAACTTGCATCTAATGCCCACATATAGCTTTTAAAATTTCCTAATTCATTACCATCTGCATCAGTAGCTAATTGTTCGCCTAAACTTAGAAAAATTAAATGCCCGCCTAAAGCTCCTCCGAATCCAGGGGCAGAAAAACCAATAAACTCATAATACAAATCTGGAACTAATGTCTTTAGCCAATTTGCATGCATACCTACAACACTAGTCTTATTTTGAAATGCTAAACTTGCAGGATTATAATAAGAAGCATATGCATCATCTACTCTTGCAACATTAGCTTCACCTGTTCCTTGAGCAGCTGCTCCAGGGGCTATTAATAAAAAAACAGCTCCTGCCTCACCTACTGGAAATAAAAAACTAACCATAAAAATTATTACTAAAATTAATCTATTTTTTTTCATCATTTCCTCTTCTGAAATATTTTATATACCATACAAATACTGACTATATTAATTGATACATATAATGCTTTTAAAAGTTCCAATTTTATTTATTAATAAATTGAGTAGGCAAAATTACTTATTAATTTTGTTTAGAGAAAGGGGATTTATTTTCTACCCTGCCAATATGCTTTTACATACTTGGTAGGGTTTTCTTTTACATCATTAATTAAATCATTTGTATTATCAACAACTTCATTCAAATTATCATATAGAGTTTCATCTTTTAACAATTTACCTAAACTACCTTTACCTTGATTCATATCTTGAACCAACAATTGAAGTGTGAACATAGATTTTTCAAAAGATTCCAGCCCTTTTGATGCAGGTTCAAGCTTATTAGAAAAATTCTCCATTTTAGCTAAAATTGAATCAATTTTAGACATTTTAGGTTCGAAGCCTTCCTCTAAATTTGAACCTACCATCTTTAATTCACTTGAAAATTTTTCTAAATTTGCAATAATTCTGTTTATTTCCTGAGAAATCATCAGCGTATTCTTCGTTTCAGAAACTAATGAATCAGCATTGTTGATTATACTTTGAAGCGCCCTAACCTCCTTATCTGTTAGAGTAGCTGAAAGCTGTCTACTAAATGCACTGAAATCTTTAAGAACAGGATCTATATCATAAGTTTCTGTAGGAATTTCACCGGTTAACAACTCTCCTGTTTCAACATAATTTGTGCCATCTCCTGGATTAATTTGAACATGGGTTTCTCCAAAAATACTAGCTTTTACTTGAAATGTTGAGTTGTTTGGAATCATTATACCTAACTGATCATTAATCGATAATTCAACAACAACACCATTTCTACCATCTAATATTCTAACATTTGATACTTGACCAATTTGTTGACCAATCATTTTTACATCACTACCAGATTGTACACCCATTCCATTTTCAAAAATAACACTAAATTTATACTCCGTATCTATACTATCATCTGTTAGATAAAAAATAGCTGATAAAAATAGTACTATACCACCTGAAACAAACAGGCCAATCCAAAACAATTTACTTTTATTATCTGATTCCATATTATGTTATAAACTACCACTAACTTCTAAAAATTGCAAGACTGTTTTATCCTTGCAATTATGCATCTTAGAAGGAGGACCATCGTATTTGATGATTCCCTCATCTAAAAACAATACTCTATCTGAAACGTTCTGAACAGTCTTCATTTCATGAGTTACTATGATTGAAGTTAATTTTTCTTCATTATGAATTTTTTTAATCAAATTATTAATACTATGAGTCATAATAGGATCCAAACCCGTTGTTGGCTCATCATATAATATGTATTCTGGTTTTGCTGATATGGCTCGTGCTATACCAGCTCTTTTTTTCATCCCTCCAGACAACTCTGAAGGCATCATCAATTCAGCCCCATCTAAACCAACTTCAGTTAAAGATTTTTTTGCATACTCTTCTATTTGATCATTAGAAAAATTAGTTAATTTTTTTAATGGAAGAGAAACATTATCAATTACATTCATAAAATCAAATAAAGCACCAAATTGAAAAACCATACTTATTTTATTTCTAATCTTTTGTAATTCTTTAAAGGATAAATCATTAATTAGTTTATCATTTATATAAATTTGACCACTATCTGGCTGCATAAGGCCAATAAGATGTTTTAATAAAATACTCTTTCCAATTCCACTTTTTCCAATAATAGATACACATTCTCCATTTTTAATGGAAAAATTCAAATTTTCTAAAATTAATCTATCACCAAATGATTTATATAAATTTTTAATCTTTATCATAATAATATAGCCGCTAAAACATAATCTAAAACAACAATTGATATACACGATGCTACCACAGTATATGTTGTAGCTTTACCTACTCCTTCAGCACCACCTTCAGTATAATAACCTTTATAACATGCTATAGAGGTAATAGCAAAACCAAAAAATAATCCCTTAATAATACCTACGACACAATCATTAACTAAGTTAGTATTCATTTTAATACCATCAAAAAACATTGAAGCAGTAAGAGGTTCATATGAAGCAGTAGATGCAACAAGTCCTCCAATTAAACCAAATATATCTCCTACAATAATTAGATAAGGAAACATCATCAAAGAAGCAATAATTCGTGGCATTATTAAATAAGATATAGGATTAAAAGAAATAGATTCTAATGCATCAATTTGTTCTGTAATTCTCATAGTACCTATTTCAGCAGTTATCGTTGCTCCTATTTTTCCTGTCATAACCAAAGCAGTTACCATAGGAGATAATTCAAGTAAAACAGAAGTCCCTATTACACTACCAAGATATTTTAAAGTTTGACCTAATAAATTAGTAGGAATTCCAGTATCAATATCAAATTGATAAGTAGCTTGCATGCCTGCTACCATACCAGAAAATAAGCTTGTAAAAATAACAATCGGTAATGATTTTAAACCTATAATAATAATTTGATCTAAAATATTAGAGAAATGTTCTCGCCAATCAACAATTGCCTTTATAGATAAAAAAATTAAAATAAAAAATTTCCCTAAACCCTCTATAGAACTATAAAATAAATTAAAGGGATATTTAAAGAAATTAATCATAAGATTAAAATTTGTCTTTTAAATCATCAATTTGAGCTTGAAATTCAGATAAGTCTTTAAACTCTCTATACACAGAAGAAAATCTTATGTAAGAAACAGAATCAATTTTTTTGAGTTCTATCATAACTAACTCACCAATTTTTTGTGAATCAATTTCAACATTGGATATATCAGTAATTCTATTTTCTACACTTTTAATAGAATCTTCAATTATTTGTTGAGGAATAGGTCTTTTTTTACATGCTATTCTAAAACTATCTTCTATCTTCTGCCTATCAAATTCTTCTCTAACTCCTGTCTTTTTAACAACCATAATCGGATTTTTTAATATATATTCATATGTTGTATATCTAAAATTACAGGATAAGCACTCTCTTCTTCTTCTTATACTAGTAGAGTCTTGCGTTAATCTAGAATCAACTACTTTGGAATCTAATGATGAACAATTTGTACATTTCATTTTTCTATACCTTGATATATAGGATAATTACTACATAAATCTACAACTTCAGATTTAACTCTTTTTAAATTTTCTTCATCATTTGGATTTTTTAATACTTTATCAATTAATTTTGCAATTAATACCATATCTTGCTCTTTCATACCCCTAGTTGTCACAGCTGGTGTTCCAATTCTTATTCCACTTGTTATCATTGGAGATTTCTGATCAAATGGAACCATGTTTTTATTAACAGTAATTCCTGCTTCTTCAAGTTTATTTTCAGCTAATTTTCCTGATACATTCATTTTACTTAAATCAACTAAAATTAAATGAGTATCAGTACCACCAGATATTAAATTATAATCCATATTAATCATCTCTTCAGCCATAGCTTTAGCATTTTTTATGATTTGTTTTGAATAAACTTTAAAATCATCAGAAAGAGCCTCTTTAAAAGCAACTGCTTTTGCAGCAATAACATGCATTAAAGGACCCCCTTGAATACCAGGCATTATAGAACTATCTAATAATTCAGAAACCATTTTTACCCTACCACTTTTAGGAGCTATTTTATTCCATGGATTTTCAAAATCTTTTCCAAGCAATATCATTCCTCCTCTAGGACCTCTTAATGTTTTGTGTGTTGTAGATGTAATGACATCGCAATATGGAAATGGACTAGGATGTAGGCCCGTAGCAATCAAACCAGATGGATGTGCAACATCTCCCATTAAAAATGCGCCAATACTATCTGCAACTTCCTTAAACTTAGAAAATTCAATAAATCTAGGATAAGCACTTCCTCCACAAACAATTAATTTAGGTTTATATTTTTTAGCTTTTTCCCATACTTCATCAAAATTCACTCTACCAGTATCCTTTGAAACAGTGTAAGATATAAAATTATACATATTTCCAGAAAAATTAACCTTGCTTCCATGAGTTAAATGTCCCCCATGTGCTAAATCTAGCCCCATAACTGTATCCATTGGATTTAAAAATACGTTAAAGACTCCCATATTAGCTTGAGAGCCAGAATGAGGTTGAACATTAGCATATTCAGCATTAAATAATTCTTTTAATCTATTTCTTGCTAAATTTTCGGCTAAATCAACAGATTCACAACCACCATAATACCGCTTACCTGGGTATCCTTCTGCATATTTATTAGTTAAAATACTACCAGTTGCTTCTATAACTGACTGACTAGCAAAATTTTCTGAAGCTATTAATTCAATAGTATTTCTTTGACGAGAAAGTTCACTATTAACTATCTTATATATTTCAGGATCTCTATTATTTAAATTTTTCATTATAACTCTATTTTATTTATTCTATTTTGATGCCTATCACCTTCAAATTCTGTACTTAAAAATGAATCAAAGATTTGATAGATAACAGCTTCATCTGTTAATCTAGCACCTAAAGCTAAAACATTTGCATCATTATGTGACCTAGATAGCTTAGCGTGTTCAACTGTATGACAAAGTGCAGCTCTTATACCCCTTAATTTATTCGCAGCAATAGAAATACCTATTCCTGAACCACAAATTACAATACCAGTAAAACAATCAGCATCTTTATCATCTAATACACACAAACCTACTTTATGCCCAAAATCTGGATAATCTACAGAATCTGTACTAAAAGCACCACAATCAATAAAATCATGGTCAGAATATTTAGAAATTATTTTTTCTTTTAATTCAAAACCTGCATGATCACAACCTATAGCTATTCTCATATATCTATACCTTTTTAATTTACTCTTTCAACCGACTGCTCAACCCAAGAATAACAAGAATTGTTTGGGTTTATTTCAATTGGCTTTAATTCATTATTATCATTATCAACCAAGAACCAATCTTCTAAAGTTGGAAGGACGCTATTTTTATTTTCTTTAAACCAATTTATCATACTTTTTGATTCTTTATTACCTTTTTTATAAGCTTGTTTATAATACCTGTAAGATATTTCATATACTGCTTTATCCTCTAACTTTAAAGCGTCTTTACTGCAAGATTCTACTGAATTTTTTAACAGCTCAGCAAAATTAAATATTGCATCTTCAGAAGCATCAATTTTTAAAGCTTTTTTTGCAAATTTATGAGCTTGACCAAATTTTTCTTTGTCCTGATAAATTTTAGAAATCTCTAATAAATATAATATTTCATCACTATTTATTTTAATTAATTGCTTATATGTTTCTAAAGCATTATCTATATTATAATTACTAATACTTACCTCACCAATGCTTCTAAGTAATTTTTCATTTTTAGGATACCTTTTTTTCATTTCTGACATTACTTTTAATGCTTCATCAAATCTTTTGGAATTAATCAAATTATCTGCATAATTAAAACAAAATTCAAAATTTTCAGGATTTTTTTCACATCTTTCTTTATCAATTTCAAATTCATCTCTACCAGTTTTCTTAAATGCTAACTTTAATTCTTCATTAGGCTTGTTATTATTAGGATCAATTTTTAACCACCCTTTAAGCACCCTAATCTGTTCATTGTATTTTTTTTCTCTTCTATAAACATCAGCAAGCTTCTCAAAAGTATTTGGGTCATTTTTAATCGTTAGAAGTAATTCTAAATAAGAAATTTCATCATCTACATTTTTTAATCGCTTTGAATTCCATATAGCTAGTTCTATTAATTCTACATTTTCAGAAGAGTATGATAATCCTTTTTCAATTGACTCAACCGTAGAATCATCTTCTCCCAACTGAACATAAGCCCTTGCTAAAAATGCATAAATTTGATCTGCATGAGTAACCGCACAATTACATGCAATTGCATGCTTAGCCTCATTTATAACTTCATCATATTCATTTGAAATATAAGCATCATAAACCCAAGAAGATAAAACATCACATGGAGGAGCTCCCTCTTCACATTCAATTATTTCTTCATCATTTCCAATCTCAACAGAAATTACTTCATCTCCAGCATTATTTTCTATAGAGGCTGAACATGAAAATAGAAAAATTGAAAATATTAATAGTAAAATTCTTAAATAAAGTTGCATTGTAATAAACCTTCCATTTATTTAAACCATCTATCAGACGCAGTTAACCCTAAATATAAATTAATATACCTTTCTGATAAAGGGTCATTAATTTCAATTTTATTTTGACCTAATTCTAAACAAAAATCTATTGATAATTTGTCAATTGAATAAATACCCAAGCCAAATGTTATACCTTTTTTATTTGAATCTAGAAAATCATTATATGTGTTAATATTATATAAACCCGAGCTCAAACTAATTTTATTATCAAATAAAGATTTATAGTAACCAATACTTATTCTATCCTTATTTACATCCGAATTATTAAATAAATTAAAGTCAGAGTTTGAATCATAAGGACTATATTGATAATACTCTATAATTAGTGTATTATCTTCACTAAAATGATGTGAATATCCAATATTAAACTCAAATGGAGAAGAAAATTTGTATATTTTTTCTTCATCAGGAGATATTCCTATTTCTAATGCCTCAGGCACAATATCATCATAGAAAGAATAATTTATATTTATATCATCGACCATATTAAATGAGGCAACAAATTCACTTATATTGTTTTTTAAAGAAAATTGCATCTCAAGTCCATAGCCATCGTAACTACTAATCGTAGTATAGTACTCCATATCTGGATTAGAAGAAACATCCCAGTCTCCATCTTGATCATAGATAATATCATAAGTATTGTGTGTTATATAAGAATATAAACTTCCAAATATATAATTCAATTGTAAGCCCCAAGAAAATTTTAAATTTCCTCTATTAAAACCTAAAGAAGAAAACATAACAGAAGCTATTGATGGTCCTCCATTAAAATCATATTCTGTTTTATATGCATATGGTGGATTGTCTTCATTTCCACCCACAAAACTAAATTCACTTTCTACAATATTAGAATTAATTCTATAAAACGGAGCTAAACTAAGACCTAATGATTGCTTATTTTTTTGACTGGAAACAAAAAACTAAAATAATTTAATTTTTGACTAAAATACACATTATCATTTACTGAGTTAAAATTGAAATCACTAGCCATCGATAATCTCACCATATCAGATTCATACAAATTACTCAAACTTCCAATTTTATGATAAGTATTAGAATCAAATAACTTAGACCATCCAAGAGCAATGTTAGAAGGATTAAGCTTTGATAATTTCTCTCCTGACCCATAAAAAGAAATATATGAATCATAAGAAATTAAAAATGAAAATAATACTATAATTAATAATCTATTCATTACTCAAAATAATAAACCTGTAAAATTGGTAATTTTAATGTATCAAGTACTATATTATTAAAATTAAAAAGTGGAGGATACTGATTAGCTTCTAAACTAAGGAGTATACCATCATTATAATTAGAAATATTATTAATATAATTTTGAATCAAATTACCTATTGGAACAATAATCGAATCGGGGTTGTTAGGTACAAAATACGAAAAAAGTAATTTATTTTCTGTTGAATCTATTTCACTAAAATTAATTATATAGGAATTTGATTTTAAATAAAAATCATCATTTTTATTTAAAAATAATTTTAAATGTGAATTAGCTTCATTTATTATATATCCATTTTCTTTTCCATTATCAATCAATGTATCTAATCCATCAAAATTAATCTTACTAGATATTCCATAGGCATAATTCATAAATAACGAATTACTTGGTTGCAATAAATTATTATTAAATAATGAAGCATCTTTTATATAGCTACTATTATCAACTTTTGCAACATTACGTTTTTTTTCATTCCAATCTAATATATCAATAGAATAAATATCATGATTTAGCCTAAACTCAAGTCCAACAATTGAAGGATTATTTATATAAGAAATCTCAATATTAAGTTTAGATTCTGAATCTGATTGAGTAATTGAAGAAATCCAAATTTTAAGCTCATCTTGTTCTTGATTCATATAATTAGGATAGCTATCTACTTGTTGATTTAAATAATTATAAAAAGTAGTATCAGTACTTGATATATCTATTTTTTGATCTAGAATAAATAATTCATCATTATCCTGAGTCTGATCTGTACCATAATCTTGATAAAACTCTCCTTCATTCCAAACAGCATTCCCTTCTGAAAATTCAGCCTCGTACCATTCAGAACCATTATTTTCACAACTACTTTGATCTGTAAAAGAATTATTAGAACAGAAAGCATTATCCCATATGCTATTTCTTTCTGTGCCATTACTATCCGCTTCAACATAATTTTCATCTTCAGGGCATATGTGATCAGAACCACAATCTAACCAAAAATCTTGATTAGGATCAGCATTCCAATCATCGGATGTATCTTGATCATCACAAATAGCATCCTGCCCACAATCATCATATTCTTCGCCACTATCCCATGCATTATTTCCTTCAGTTCCATACAAATTATAACCTAATTCATCTAAATTTCTGAATCCATCAATACCATAATCAAAATAAGGCTCACCAAGTTCATTCATTTGTTGAATTCCATCACCATTTAAATCATAAAAATCATAAATACCATTTGATTCAGTTCCATCTTCATCAAGATAACCAATATCATTCTGAGATAAACCATCTAAACCAAAATCTAAAAATATTTCTCCATCATCCCATATATCATTATTCTCAGTACCTTCACCAATATCCCATATATCATTATTATTAATATCAGACCAATCATCAGAAGAAGGGTCAATGTTATAATTATCACTATTTGGGTCAGAATCACAGTTTCCATCATTATCAATATCATTTATTTCATTTGGTTCGCATGCACCACATAACCATGATAATTCTTCATTGATAGTCCCATCATCATTAAGAATAGCTCCCCTTTCATTTTCATCAGAACACCCATCTGATCCTAAGTCATAATAATTTTCACCTAAATCAAATTGATTGTTATTTTGGGTGCCTTCAAGATTATAAATCAGTGATGTTTCATCACAATCATCAAAAGGATATTCACATAAACACCCAGCACTTGAATCTTCATACATATCTGGACATTGATCTAAACCATAATCTTGATAAAATTCACCATTATCATAAATCTGATTATTTTCTGTTCCTTCTCCTTCATCCCAAATACCATTATCATTCACATCAATCCAATTATCACTGTTTGAATCCTCTTTATATTGAATATATTTAATGTCATCTAACCAGAAATTAATACCTGTAGAATCAAAATTAGCTTCATTGATTAAATTAACTTCAATATCCATTAATATTTTTTCCTGATTAGTTGTATCACTATCCATAAGCATAAAAGAATTAATGCATATTTCATCATTATCATAACAATCATAATTAGACCATAATACTGAATCTGACACTTCCATGCTACCAATAGGATCTAGTTCATTATTTAAGAAATTTGCAATAAAAAAAGAATTATAATTATTAATTAAAGTATCTGCTATATAGAATGAAGAACCAACGTAATTAATTGTATTATTAATAGTAATTTTATTTGAATTCTTAGTTAATTCTTCATATTCATCATAAACCATATTTAAATATGGCTCTGTATTAGAATAATCACTAGTATATTCTGATGAAGCAATCTCATATAAAAAATCTAATTGAGGATTTGAGGCTAATAGTAAAAAATTTGAAGTTTGAATATCTGCATTGCATATACTAAGATTTCTTAATTCTAAACATTGATTATCTATCCATATACATTCTTCTATACACGACAATTCATCTAATCCAGAACATTCATTCATAGCATTAATTAATTGATCTGAAATATTAATGTAATATTTCCCAAGATAATGATCAATAAATAGCTTTTTTGAATCATCAGAATTGAAATTAGATATTAATGAAGAAAAATTAATTTGATCTAATACTGTCAAATCATCCTCTTGCCAATCTTGATTAATAAGATTATTACCTTCACTGTCTTGTAAGTCTTCAAAATTTACCCAATATGCTAAGAAAGGAGGAACATCTAAAGAAATGTTATCATTAGTGTTATTTGAATTATCACTAAGTTCAGCACTATTAAAAGAATAACTATTAACTAGATCTATTACCATATATAATTCTTTAAAAGATAGGCTATCTGAATTACATAAATCATAATTTTGAAAAATTTCTTTGTCAAAAGAAAAAATACTATACACATAATCAGTATCATTTAAAGATCCTGTATATAATAATGAAGAAGTACCTATTGAATTAATATTCTTTAGAGTATCAGAAAGTGTAGAGTTTAGATAAAGTTTTTTATATTTCAAATTATCCTGATCTAAATTAGATACAGGTATAGGATCACGATTAATATCACAAGAAAATAAAAATAAAATAAAAATATAAAAAAATCTAGTTAACATATAAATTAATACGCGCTTAACTAACTAAAGTTTATCAACTAGTTTATTAAATTTTTCAGAAAAATTGGACCAAGGATTTTTGTCGTTTGGATATTTTAATAATTTAGATTTATATTTTTTATAATTAGCCGATAATAGCTTACCTTTTTTGATAGCATTTGAATTTGTTTTCTTCTCATCATCCAAAACTATATTTAAATCAAAAAATTTCATTGATTCAGATAAAATATCCATATTTTTTGAAAATTTTATATCTAAATTGAATTTCTTAAAACAATCTACACTTAATTTTCTATAACTATTAATTGAATGTATAAAATTAATCGTTTTAATATTCTGATACTTTTCTTGATCTGTATAATTGTTTTTTAATATCATAGGCAGTATAGACGTTTGCCAATCATTACATATAATAATATCAGGATACCAGAAAAGTTTTTTAAATGACTCAAGAAGTGATAAGCAAAATAAAGAATAATTTTCAAAATTATTCTTTAAAAATTGACCATTTTTAGATTTGTATATAAGTGGACTAACATTAAAGAAACAATCATCTAATAGGAAATAAACTTGAACTCTAGTGTTAGGAATAAATGCTGATTTAATACTTACAATTCTTTCTTTTTGATTAAAATTAATAGGAACTTCTTTTAATCTAATTACTTCACGTAATATATATTTTCTTTCACTAATATACCCATATTTAGGTTGAGAAATTCTAATTTCAAAATCTTCGCTATCATTTATTAAATTTGAAAAACGTTTTGAAAATTCAGCAAGCTGATATGTTTCACTAAATGGAGAAATTTCAGATGTCAAAAATAATATCTTTTTTTTGGGTTGATTCATATTTTTCCTTACCTTAGAGTTAAAAGAAATTCAGAAGCTTTGCTGTAATATTTACTTTTAGGAAAATTGTCAATTATTTTTTGAAACATCGCTTTTGCTTTATCATTATGTCCTGTTTTTATATATGACAAACCTATTTTATATATAGATTCTGATTTCTTATTACTATCTTTATATTGTAAAACTTTATCAAATTCTTCTATAGCATTTATATAGTCTTTTTTTGAAAAAAATATTTGTCCAATCCAAAATTGACAATTATCAGCTAAATCTT
>JAAZYZ010000115.1 GCA_014239355.1 Fidelibacterota bacterium | reverse complement strand
TCTTTATTTGTATACATAAGCTACCTCTTACTTTTATAGTAATTTTTTATTTTAGGTATTAAATATTTATCAAAAGCACGATTAAAATTATATTGAGGGCCCCAACCCCAATCATTATGTGCAGCTTGTTGATTTAAATTTGATGGCCAACTATCAATTAAATTTTGTCTTCGAGGATTAATATTGTAATCTAATTTAAATGAGGGAAAATATGATATTATTTTTTTATAAATATCATTAACAGTAGGTGTAAATGCTTGAATATGATATACATCTCTTGATAAAGATTTTTTATCTACGCTCATTATTGAAATAATTGCATCAATAGCATCTGGCATAACCATAAAAGGTATACAAGAATTAGAATTTACAAAGCACGTATAATTTTGATTTTGAATGGCATTATGAATCATTTCAGGGGCATAATCACTAGTACCACCTTGTGGTAATGTATTTGCACTAATAATTCCAGAAAATCTGATTGATCTAAAATCTAAATTATTGATTGATTCAGCATAGTGACTAAAGTATGAACCTAATTTTTCACAGTACAACTTATTACATCCATACATATTATTAGGGTTACAGAATTGATCCTCAGTAATATTTGAATTATTTTTTTCGTTTACACAATATACTGCAATTGAGCTTGCAAAGAAAAATTTGATTAGCTCATTTGATTCTTGAATTGATGACATTAAATTCAAAAAACCATCTACATTGATTTGATGGGAAAGGAAGGGGATAGATTCTGCTTTTGTACTTAGTATTGCTGCTAAATGATATACTTCTGTAATTTTATTTTCTGCAAATATTTTCTTAATTAAATCCTTATCTTTTATATCTCCTATATATACTTCATGCAGATAGGATTTAATGTCAGTATTTACAGACTTAATATCTAAACCGATAATCTCTCTTTTATCTACTTGAGATAATTTTTTAATAAGCGCACTGCCCATTTCCCCATTTATGCCAGTTATTAAAATCATTATAATTCCTTAATTAATAATTTTTATGGCTGAATTTACAACTTATAATCTTAATTTTAAATCCTACATTTATTTATATTATTATATGCTCAGATATTTATTTTATACCTTTTTATTTATATTAGTTGGATGTTCAGAAGGGGACTCAGGACATGACGATTCTACTATAATTAATTTTGGGTCCGACCAAACATTAGATTTAATAACTTGGAATTTAGAGTGGTTCCCTAAACATGACAGTACAATATCTTATGTATCTGATTTTATTCTTGCCTTATCTCCAGATATTATTGCATTACAAGAAATATCTGATCAATACTCGTTTGATTTGTTAATTGAATCTTTGGGTGATGGCTGGGTTGGATATAGAGATAATACAGATTATCAAGAACTATCATATATTATTAATCTAAATCAAATTAATTTATTAGCACAGCCTTATACAATTTTAGATGAATATGAGTATTATTTTGCTTATAGGCCACCTTATGTTTTAAACATTGAATTTAATGATGAAATATTTTTCATTATTGATATTCATTTAAAATGTTGTGATGGTTCTGAAGAGCGAAGAATGGCTTCTGCCCAATATTTAAAAAATTATATAGATGCTTATCATAATGATGGGAATATAATTGTTTTAGGAGACTTTAATGATGAATTAACAGACCCACCCAATGAAAATGTATTTTTAAACTTTTTAGATGACCCAGGCAATTATTTCTTTACTGATTTACATATTGCTGAAGGTTCTTCCGATAATTGGTCATTTCCTAATTGGCCTAGTCATTTAGATCATATTTTAGTTACTAATGAAGTATTAGATTTTGATATTTCCACTAATACTATCAAATTAGATAATTATATGATTGGAGGTTGGAATAAATATGATAATTACATATCAGATCATCGACCTGTAGGTATTAGCTTATTACCCATTCAATAATTTTATGAGCGATTCTATCTTTTCTATCTTTTTTTAATTCTGTTTCTGATCCATTTTTACCATATATATAAACATGATTTGTATTACTATTAAAACCTGCATCTTTTTCATTGGCATAATTCAAAACTATAAAATCAGCATTTTTATTTTTTAATTTATTTTTTGCATTTAATGTGCCTTCATTGGTTTCTAAAGCAAAAGCAATAATCGTAGCATCTGTTTTATTAGAAATAGTTTTTATAATATCTGGATTTTCTTTTAACTCAAGATTTAAATTTTTAGTTTCTTTTTTTATTTTATTATCTTCTTTTTTTATAGGGCCATAATCTGCGACTGCAGCACACATAAAAATATAGTCTATTTTTTGTAAATCAATATTTTTAAAAGATTGTAGAAGTTCAGTTGCTGTAGTAATATTAATTAATTGTGCTTCTGGATGAGCATTTAAATGTACAGGACCAGAAATTAAGGTTACATTTGCACCCAAATTACACGCTGCATCAGCTAGAGCATAACCCATCTTTCCTGACGAATGATTGGAAATAAATCTAATGGGGTCTATTGGTTCTAATGTTGGTCCTGCTGTTACTATAATATTTTTATTTAAAAGAGGTTGCTTAATATCTAGTGTAGCTCTAATTGTATTCATAATAGTATCTATAGAGGCTAACCGACCTTCACCTTCATGTAGACTAGCAAGATAACCTTTTTCAGGATCAATAATTATTTTGTTCATTGATTTGAGTTTTTCAACTGACTCCATTACAGAGGGATTTTGCCACATTTTATAATTCATTGCCGGAGCAAATATAGTAGGCTGCTCACAAACGGATAATGTTGTTGATATAATATCATCTGCAATCCCATTTGCTGTTTTAGATAAAATATTAGCAGTAGCAGGTATTACGACAATTAAATCTAAATTAAAAGATAATTCAATATGTTCTAAGCCAGCTTTTGGGCTATCTGGAAATAAATCAGA
>JAAZYZ010000114.1 GCA_014239355.1 Fidelibacterota bacterium | reverse complement strand
TTTCTGGAAGAAAGGTAAGAATATTATTCCTCTTTTAATTCCAATGATAATTATTATGGCCATTACTGTGAGTGCTTTAATTATAAAATTTAATCAATCAGCTACATTACTTCTAAAATCAATAAATGGAATATTGATTATATTAATTATATGGATGATTATAGAAGGATTAATCTATTGTCTAGAAAGATATAAAAAAATAAATGCCTAAAGCTGGAATCTATATCCATATTCCATTCTGTAAAACAAAATGTATTTATTGTGATTTTTATTCTGTAACTAAACGAGACGACAGTATAGAACAGTTTGTTGATTGTCTGGTTAAAGAAATTAAACTCAACAAAAATAAGCTCTCACAATTTAATTTTGATACTATTTTTTTTGGAGGAGGCACACCTTCAGTATTAACAGAACATCAAATAGAAAAACTATTAAATGCATTAAATAAAGACTATGATTTAGATAAAAATATAGAAATTACTTTGGAATGTAATCCTGGTGAAATAAGCTATGAAAAATTAAAAAATTTTAGAAGTTTAGGTATTAATAGACTTTCAATTGGATTCCAGAGTTTTAATGAAAAAATACTTAATTTTTTAGGAAGATTACACAATTCAGAACAGTCAATTACTACATTTAACAATGCAAGAAAAGCTGGCTTTGAAAATATTAATATTGATTTAATATATGATATTCCAAAACAAAAAATAAAAGATTGGAAAAATGATTTATTCTTAGGAACAAGCCTTGAACCTGAACACATTTCTGCATATTCTTTAACTGTAGAAAAAAATACAGTTTTACATAGCATGGTTAAAAATAAAACTGTATTTATGCCATCAGAAGAATTAGATAAAAAAATGTTTTTAGAAACTATAGCTTATTTAGAAAACAAAAAATTTATTCATTATGAAATATCAAATTTTTCTAAAAAAAATAAAAAATGTAACCACAATCTACATTATTGGAGATTAGAACCCTATTTAGCTTTTGGTCCGGGAGCTCATGGGTTTGATGGCACAAAAAGATGGTGGAATAAAAAATCAATTGATTATTACTTAAGTAAACTTAAAAATAATGAGCTACCAATAGAATCAGAAGAAACTCTATCCAAAAAAGATACCTTTAATGAAACTATTATGAATGGATTAAGACTAATTGAAGGAGCTGAAATTAAAAAATTAAATTCTTATTTAGATGTTGATATTAAAGAACATCTTGAACCTTATATGAAAAAATGGCCCTATATAAATAATAATGGTGAAAATCTAACCGTAAAAAAAGAAGGCCTGCTATTTACAGATGAAATAATAGCAGACCTTTTTTTAATCTGAAATAAATTATTTTATAAACATTAATTTGTGACTTGCAGATTTATTAGATGTAGATATATTTAATAAATAAACACCACTGGAAATATTATTTGGACTCCATGTTATTGAATATTCTCCTTTTGTTTTAAAAGAAGATTCTAAATTTTCAATAATTTTTCCCTGTAGATTCATTACATTAATTTCAATAAAATCAGAAGTCTCAATAAAGTAATCAATGCTAACTGAGGGATTAAATGGATTTGGGTATACACTAGTAATTGAAAAATCTTTATCTGTAATATCATCAGAAACATCTAAAGCATCTATCGTACTAAGATAGTACCCACTTCTGTTCATATTAGCTCTATGAGTATTCCACAATTCAGAAATTGCACCAGGTTCTTTTACATCAATACTGACAAGATTTTGAGTTGAACCTAGTATGAGCTCTAAATCATTATCATTATCTGTATCTAAAATAGTTGGGGACCCTTTAAATGAAAAGTCATAACTAATAGGAAAGTTATTATAAGAGTTTCCATCCATAGTATACATATGAGCTTTACCACTATCATCACCAAAAATTACAAGAGGTAAATCATAACCTTCAAGTGAAGCAAATGTAATTGAACTTATTACTTCAGCATCTAAATTAATACTCCAATCATCATAGATATCACCATTACTTTCAACCCCATAAAGCATACTGCCTGAGGCAAAGAAAATAACCGGACCAACACCATCAATATCAACAACACTAGCCTCTGTTGAAATATCATCATCTGTTTCAATCATAAAATGAAGAATACCATTACTGTTTAAAGCATAAAAATTATCATCCTTAGAACCAACCAATACAATTTTCTCACCTGTGCTTAGTTCTAGTACCGTTGGAGCCACTCTAATATCACCGCCGGTCTCATAAGACCAAGCAATCGTTCCATCATCATGAATTAAATGAACAAACTCATCATCGGTACCTACTACAATATCCATTTTACCGTTTCCATTAAAATCAGCAAGGGCAGCACCACGCTGTACTTTCTGATCTAAATCAACAGGAAATCCCGCTACATTGCTACCATCAAAATTAATAGCATATAAACGCTGAGATCCACCATATTGACCAAAAATAATTTCATCTAAACCATCACCATCAATATCGCCCAATGCTGGTGTGGCCGTTATAAAACCCCCACTATTAAAAATAGAATTTATAGTTGAGCCATCAGATGAATCTATATGATATATTTGTCCATTCTTAGAACTTATAATAACATCATCAAATTCATCTCCATCTAAATCACCAACCGCTGGAGAACCCCAATTTTGATCTCCTGTTTCATATGGAAATGTTTCATCTGTCCATTCAGTTCCATCCATTTCAAACACATGAACAAAACCACCTTTATCTGATGAAATAATTTCATCTTGTCCATCATTATCAAAATCCACAATAGCCGCTGAAGAAATAAGTTCACCAGACATATTTACTGGAAAACCAACCTGGTTTAAAGTCACTGAGAAAGGAATAGTAAATTGATAAGAAAGAAGCTCTCCATCATCATCAACATTATCAGTTGATATGACTAAATTTAAATTATAGTCATCAATTTTAATTGACTCATTAATTTTTATATTTACTTCAAAGGAATAAGTCTCGCCAGCAACTATATCTCCAATTTCACCTAGACTAGAACTTGTAATTAATAAATTATCAGATTCAGAGACTAATTCTAAATTGACATTCATTGCTGTGTTATCATCACTATGTGATTTATTCATAACATTAATTGATACATCAAAGCTATCTCCTGGATTCATTAAGCCATCACTATCAACATCATCATTAAAATCAATTTCAAAATCTGATGAAATAAGCAACGCACTATATAAATCATCAAGCATTCCATTGATTAATGATTGCACTAGAGAAAAACCAGCACCACCACTTTGTTTATGAACAACTGTCATATTATGATCTATAAAAACAAGACTAGGCCATGCTCCTGACCCAAATTTTCCCATTAAATCCTGAGATGGATCATTATCTACAATGAGATTTACAGCATCAAACTGAACTCCTCTATCTCCCCAATCTTCACAGGAATAAGGTTGATTCATATCATTTAGACTAGTAAAAATCATTACATTATCATTATGAGAATAGAGTTGCTCTGCATCTGACATTGTTGGAATATAACTCCAACAAGGACCACACCAAGTGGCTGATATATCAATAAAAAATACATGAAAATCAGAATTTGAACCATTAAAATTAGAAAAACTAAAAACTCCGTCTTCCTCAAATCCATGTTCTACAGACCCATAACATATAGGATACTCTTTTATCTGATCAAAATAACCCACTTGATCACCTACTTCATATGAAAATAAAAATGATAAAGTAAAACATAAAATATATTTATACATAAATCTCTCCAAAAATTTATTTAATTAACCTAAAATAAAAGTAACCAAAATGATGATATCTAAGACATTTAAATTACCATCTTCATTAATATCACCAATAGAATCATATTGACCTACTAAAATATAATCATTTACAAGAATAACAATATCTTGAACATTAAGCGAACCATCATTATTAATATCACCTGGTATTTGAGGTTCATCATTAACATTTAAAACTATAGGTATAGTTATATCTTCAGCATTAGTATTTACAAATAAATAGCTATTGTAAATACCATCACCTAAATCTTCAGCAGTGATTGTAACTGACACAGTTGTTCCTTCACCATCAGATAGATTACCACTTTCATTTCCAATCTCTACCCAATTAGGGGTCTGCTTAATAGAAATAGAAAAATTATCGGAAAGAAGTGTATCTGTATTATTCGCTCCCATTGTGATTGCATCAGAAGCATTTTGATTTTGCATACCAACAGTAGCTGAATTATAATCACCTTGTAAATCTAAATAATTAAAATAAATATCTCCATTAGGATACATAACAACCTGAAATGTATAAAAACTATTCTCGAAATTAGTCCACCAATGAGCCACACCATCAAACGTTATAATAAATGCCTCAGAAGATGAATAATAATAAACATTACCAGCGCAATATTGATTACATTGATCATTAATTGGATTTAAATCATCCCAAAATGGAAATAAAGCTGGACCAGGAACTTCATCAGTAGGTAAATTTGAATTATCCCATGCACCACTATCTCCCCCAAAACCAATCCAACCATTTGCATTGATACTACATTCAGTATAACTTTGACCATATATTGGAAATTCAAAACCAATTGGTATAGTTCCATTTGCAGAATCATTATCTGTGAAATTAACTAAGGTTGAAATACCTTCAATATCAATCCAATCAAAACTAGTCCCATAGTCAGAACTACTCCATGCATTACCTGAATCATCAGAACCTAATGCATCTAAAAATACAGATGCTGAAATATTATAACTTAAATTAGATCCCTCCTCACCTATATTTGAAATTTGTAATTGATAGTTTTCAGATTCTCCTGTATTAAGAGCTATGTCCATAATAGCATCATCATAATTAAGAGAAAGCTCTGGATATGCAGGTTCATTAAACTGTAATACAAATAAACCTCCACTTTCAACATTCCCGCCATCACCAATTCCACTAACAATAACTATATTATTATCAAAAAATGGATAATTACTCCAAGAGCCATCAAAGCTTGTATTATTATTTTGAGGGTGTATATCAAAAAAAGCAACTTCTTCCATAATTCCATCACCTATATCAACAATATCATGAATTCTTAATCCTGCAGTATAATGAGATTGATAAGCATAATTTCCTTCAATATATAGATTATGATCAATATTTGATGTTCCATGATCATGAAATCCAATTAATGTTGGATTATCAAGAGAATTTAAATCCCATATATATGTTCTAGTATCTACTCCATCATAATATTCATCTAATTCATCATTACATAAAAAATATCTATGATCTTCAGTTAACCATCCTTGATGAGTATATTGAGCTCCTTGATATCCATTGATACTAATTGTAGCTGGGTTACTTTTATCGGTCACATCAGTTATAGTAACTGTATCTTCATTAGAACTAAAACAAATTTCTGTTCCTACATATTGTGTGTCTACACCATTATAAATAACACATTGTGTATCATGAGTATAGCCATCTTGACTATAACAACCTGCATAGCTTGGATTTGAAGGTTCTTGAATATTAACCATATGAAGACCACCAGAACAATCATTACAACCAACAGCATAAGCAAATCCTGTTTCTTCATTGATTACAATATTATGACTATTTCCAAATAAACCATAATGTGCAGTTTCAGAAAAAGTTACAGGATTATTTCCATCATAATCTCTTAATTGATTAAGATCAAAAACTTGCATTCCATGATTACCTGCTTCACTAACAATAAAGGCATGATTCTGATAAGTTTTTATATCTCTCCATAATGATGCAGATGAATGAGTTGGTAAATAACCTATAATCAAAGGATTCTCTGGATCTGTAATTCGAATAAAGGCAGTTCCTGTATCAAGACCTAAAATAGCATAAGGATCCTCTGTTTGAGGATCAACCCATCCCCATATATCATTTGCATTCCCTGGATTTCCTAATTGAGCTAAAGATAATCTAGACATTAAGTCCATATTATTACATGGATAACCATCAGCTTGACCATTTTCACACTCTACAAGAGAAAAAGAAAAATTTAAAAATAGTATAAATATAAATGTCTTGATATAATTCATTCTAAAACCCCAACTTTTTTGTACTAAGAAGATAAAGCTTATAATAAAATTATAATAGAATTATTACAATCTGTAAAATTTATAACTCTCTCCAACCAGGAAGCCATTGTGACCTATCTTTAATATCAGATATATTGATAATAAAACTGACTTTTTTTTCGCAGATGGCAAAAAGCTCTATCTGTTTTTTTGTAATCAAAACATTCCTTACCTGATAATGAATCCAACCTTCTTTTTTAGAAAGTGAGGTCCATTTAGAATTAAGAAGCTTCTTCATATGTATAATAAGAACTAATTACCCAAAAGGGTATGGTAGTAAATCTTTAATAAAATGTGTAGAAAAATCTTTCCCTTTTGAATCAGAAATATAAATTGGAATATCTCCTAGATATTCGTGCATAATTTGTCTACATGAGCCACACGGTTTAGCATAATTATTTGATACAATTGCAATTGCTTTAAAATCTGTAATTCCTTGAGAAAGTGCTGAATAAATTGCTACCCTTTCTGCACACAAAGTACTTGGATATACAGCTGACTCAATGTTGCATCCATAGATAATAGAATCATCACTACATAGAATTGCGCATCCCACAGGAAAATTACTGTATTTTGATTGAGAATTTTTCTGTGCTTTTATAGCGTGTTGTACTAAATCAATTTCTTTCATATTTAACTTTTTTTCTTCTTTTTCCAAAAATAATATACACCTAAAAAAGAAAGTGCATATAATAAAATAAATAAATAATATGGATTTACAATATCCCCAAAAATATAAGAGATAATAAAAATTAAAGTCGTCCTCATAGAGTATTAATTTTCAAGTATAAAATTAACTAATAATACCACATCAAGAATATTAATCATCTCATCACTATTCATATCACCATTTAAATCAATTTCACTATTACCTAAAGCCATGTTAACGAGTAAAATAACATCTAGAACATTTAAATTTTGATCTCCATTGATATCTCCAAGAATTCCATTAGATACAACAGAAAATTCTAAATCTTTTCTTGCATATAGATGACGTGTTGGCCAAATACTTAAAATTACATTATCCATTTCTTCATCTGATACAAGAGATTCAAAAGAAAGGCTTTCAGTTTGATATGCAGGAATATTAATCTCTGATTCAACATCTTCAAACCAATCCCCATCTATAGATCTAAACTTATATTTATAAACATGGTCATATCCACTATGATTTGTAATTGAAAAATTAATTGTTTGTCCAACTAATTCAATGACATCTAAAATTTCCCCATTATCACTTTCTATATTTTGATAATTATCTGCAATTACACTGAATGCATTTGGATGAATGGAAGGAATTTTATAGGATCTGTACCAGGCCCTCTCATTATCTCCAGCACTGGCTTTCCATACCATCTCTTTATCAGGGGTAACTTCAAGAAGAGTGCAATTAGAATATTCACCTTCACTACCATAGGTGTAGATTGAATAATTCCCATTATTAAGAAGCTGTACACTACCCATTCCCAAACCAAACAAATTTTCAGGAAGGTCATACTGCCATACCGTTTCGCAGTAGCTATCATCAATGACTCTAATTCTACGAATTCTTGTAGTTGGATATTCATCATCATTTACAAGCGGACTTATATTTCCATTATCAAAGAAAAGAAGCGTTCCATCATCAAGCAATTGAATATTATGCTGAAAACTAAAACGTAAATCTGTACATATATTATTATCACCTGTATTATACTCTGCAGGTAATCCCATATTCCAAATAACTTCACCTGTTTGATAGTCTATTTTTGTAATTCTTGATAGATGACGATGAGATACATAAATAACCTCTTCCTCTCCATCAAAATGAAATGCATTGGAATGAAGCCAATCAAAATAACCATTAAAATAAGCACCCCACCACACACCACCATACAAATCATAATCATCCATTGTAAAATGATCAAAGGGATCCCATGTCCAAACTTCTTCTTTAGTTTCTTGATCCCATTCTACTAATCTAAGTCCTAGCCATGGAAACTCATTAGTCACACCATCAGCAGCATAACCTAAATCTTGAAAATATGGAGTCCAAGGACCTTCGGGTATAGGACCTGATCGAAAAACATCAAGAGTAAAAGCCATATAATTTCCATTGGGCAATTGTTTTATTTCATGAGCATCTATAGGTGTTCCAATCGGAGTAGTCCATATTATATCTTGATCATAATTAAATTGATCTCCTCCTTCAGTCTCAAAATGCATTCCATAGACTTGACCAAATTCATTAATA
>JAAZYZ010000113.1 GCA_014239355.1 Fidelibacterota bacterium | reverse complement strand
TGTTAAAAAATGGTCAATTTGCTTATGCTGCATCTAGTGATATGTCTATTTCTAGCATTCAACAAGCAGTTGATAGAGCTATTATTATTGCTGATTCCTCTTCAAAAAACCCACTATATAATTTTTCTGACAATGTGAGACCAAATAATCAAGGTAGTTATCAATCAGATAGAAATAAAACTCAATTACCATTAAAAGAAATCAATGATATTTTATTTAAATCTTATGAATCCTTAAAAGTGTCAGATAAGATTGTAAGTGCAAGTGCTACTGCAAGAATTACGGAAACCAACTATCAATTTTTAAGTTCATCTGGCGCAGATATTGAGCAAGATTTTTTAATTATCGGTAGTTCTTTTGATGCTGTCTCACAAGATAAGGGGATTACTCAAACAAGGACTGATAATGGTAGAGGCAGAATGTTTCAGGCTGGCTATGAAGTATTTGATGAAGTAGAATTAACAAATATGTGTAAAAATATTGGAGAACAAGCTGTAGAGCTGTTATATGCGGAGGAATGTCCAACTGAAACAACTAATTTAGTATTAGCTCCCGATCAAATGTTATTACAAATTCATGAAAGTATAGGACATCCTTTAGAAGTTGATAGAATCTTAGGTGATGAAAGAAATTATGCGGGTTGGAGTTTTGTAAGAGAAGACGATTTTGGAACCTTACAATATGGCTCAGATATTATGAATATTACTTTTGATCCAACTATTAAAAAAGAATTAGCATCATATGGATTTGATGATAGTGGTAAAAAAGCAGAAAAAGAATATATAATTAAAGATGGAATTTTATTAAGAGGTTTAGGGGGGACTGAAAGTGAGGAAAGATCCGGAATTAAAGGTGTTGCAAACTTTAGAGCATGTTCTTGGAATAGGCCTCCTATTGATAGAATGGCAAATTTAAATTTAGAACCTGGAGAGTCTTCTTTTGATGATATTATTTCTGGAGTTGAAAAAGGTGTCTATATGGAATCTAACCGTTCTTGGTCTATTGATGATTATAGAAATAAATTTCAATTTGGTTGTGAATATGGAAAATTAATTGAAAATGGTAAATTAACAAAAACCATTAAAAACCCTAATTACAGAGGTGTGACTACACCATTTTGGAATAATTTAACAAAAGTTGGAGACAGTTCAACATTTGAAGTTTTTGGAACACCTAATTGTGGGAAGGGAGAGCCCAATCAATCTGTAAGAGTTGGGCATGCTTCTCCTACTTGTCTATTTAGTAATATTGAAGTTTTTGGAGGAGCATAAACAACTTATGGAACAATTTTTTAAAGATTTATCTCAAAAAATATTATCAAATGTTAAATCTGATGAACATCTGATGCTAAACTTTTGGGGAGAAGATAGTCATTTTACAAGATTCAATCAAAGCAAGGTCAGACAAAATGGTTTTGTTTCTGATGCTACTTTATCAATTACATTGATTGCAAATCAAAAAACATGCTCTACTTCTTTTTCTCTGACTAAAAACTTATCTAATGATTTATCTCAATCTTTAGAGCATTTTAATGCATTAAGAAATGATATAGTTTTTTTACCAGAAGATCCATTTATTGTATTTCCAAAAGAAGGAAAATCAAGCTCTCAAAAAAAATCAGGTAATTTATTATCTATTGAGAATGTTGTTGATAGTTTGTCACCAGCTATCACAAATGTTGATTTAGCTGGAATTTGGGCATCAGGTCATATTTTTGTGGGTTATGCAAATTCAAAAGGCTTATTTCATTGGTTCTCTACTGATTCTTATTCATTTGATTATTCTTTAATTACCGAAACTGAAAAAATGGTTAAAGATACATTTGCAGGTACTGATTTTAATTTAGATACTTATAATTCTTTTATGAATAATTCTATTAAACAATTAAAAATGCTAGAAAGTACACCAATGCAATTAAATCCTGGAGATTATAGAACCTATATTGCTCCTGCAGGTGTTTCAGACTTATTAAGTATGTTTTCTTGGAATGGACTTAGTGAAGGCTCTATTAGAAGAGGTCAAAGTGCATTTTTAAAAATGACAAATGACAATGCAAAACTGTCACCGTGTTTTTCATTAAATGAAGATTTTAGTACAGGCTTAACTCCGATGTTTAATGATGAAGGAGAGTTAACTGTAACTAAACTTCCTCTTATCAATGATGGAATCTTAAAAAATACATTAATTAATTCAAGAACTGCTAAGGAATACAATATTGAATCAAATTTTGCAAGTGGATGGGAAGGGCTTCGTTCACCTGTGATGGCTACTGGAGATTTAAATGAAAATAATATTTCACAAGAAATAGATAAGGGAGTATTTTTAAATAACCTTCACTATTTAAATTGGAGTGATAATATTGGTGGTAGAATAACTGGTATGACTCGTTATGCATGTTTTTGGGTTGAGAATGGTGAAATTGTAGCTCCAATTGAAAATATGAGATTTGATGATACCATTTATAATATATTTGGTGATAATTTAGAATCAGTTACTAGTCATTCTCAATTTATTCCAGATACAGGAACATATTCTAGCAGATCTTTTGGAGGAACAGAGTGCCCTGGGATATTATTGAATTCTTTTTCTCTTACTCTTTAGAAAAAATAGCTTCATTTGCTAGTTGATCAGCACGTTCATTTTCAGGGTGTCCTGAATGTCCTTTAATCCATTTCCATGTGATAGTATGTGTAGATACCAATTCATCTAATGCTATCCATAAATTTTTATTTTTGACAGGTTGCTTTTTTGCTGTCTTCCAACCATTTTTTTTCCAATTATTAATCCAATCTGTAATTCCATTTTTTACATAATTTGAATCAGTAGTAATGATGATTTTACAAGAACGGTTCAAGGTTTCTAATGCTCTAATCACAGCTGTTAACTCCATGATATTATTAGTTGTTTCTTGAGAAAAGCCTTTAATTTCTTTTGTAGTATTACCATATTTTAAAATTGCACCCCACCCCCCAACACCTGGGTTTCCTTTACAAGCTCCATCGGTATATATCTTTAATATTTGTTCTAAATCATTCATGATTATCATGATATATTAAGTTAAGACCATTTAATGTTAAATTTGGTTCTAAAATATGCGTATATGAAAGTTTTGATGAAATCAACTTGCTAAAGCCACCTGTTAAAATAATATATAATTTTGAATCAAGCTCATTTTCTATCATTTTAATCATTCCTTCTATAGAGCAGATTGCTCCAAACATAACTCCAGACTGAATATTTGTTGTTGTATTTTTACCTATAATTTTTTCTGGAAATTTGAAGGTAGTATTTTTTAATAAAGCAGCTTTTTCTATTAAGTAATTTGCAGACACATCAATTCCAGGAGCTATAGCTCCTCCTATAAATTCTTGTTTATAATTTATCACATCATAAGTGGTTGCTGTTCCAAAATCAATGATTAAACAATTTTGTTGAGTGAGTTCAATTGCTGCTCTCACATTACAAATACGATCATTTCCAACCTCATCGGCACTATCTACATTTAGTTTAATATTAACATTTAAATGAGACACTAAAAAAGGGTTAATATTATATTTTCTTTTTAATACAGATACAAAATATTCAGTTAATTTCGGAACAACAGATGATATAGCAATTTCTTGGATATCATATTTCTCAAAATGTTCTATTGTGTTTTCAATATTCTTTTTGAATTCTATTCTTTCATGTGCAATATATTTATTTTTATTATAAACTGCACATACTGTGTTTGTATTACCAATATCTATTAATAATATCATAATTCTATCATTCCACTTGAGATTAATTCTGTTTGATTATTAATATTTATTATGCCTTGACCATTTGTATTAATTCCTTTAAATATGCCCTTGATTAATTTATGATTTTCATGAAATTTAATTTCTTTATCAATATGATAACACAGATTAATCCATTCATCAATAAAATTTATATTATCTTCATAGCAACATTTTTCTAATTCATTTAAAATATAAGCTAGTAAGGCTTCTAATTGAATTAAGGGTGCACTATTTATTCTAAGAGAAGTAGATATATTTTTTATTTGAGTATTTAAGTCATCTATTTCTTCATTCACATTAATACCAATACCAACTATCATATAATTCTTATTTTTTTCAATTAATATTCCACCTATTTTTTGATTATTTAACATAATATCATTTGGCCATTTTATTGAGCATTGTATTTTGCTAATTTTTTTGATTGCTTTTATTGTTGCCACTGCTGTTATAATTGGTAATAAATTTTTATTTTTTATTTTTTTTTGATTAATAATAATAGAAAAAGTTAAACTTTTATTAGGTGTAGAGAACCACTGATTACTTCTTCTGCCCTTACCGCTAGTTTGATTTTTTGTAATTATAACATATCCATGATTATCTTGAGATAAATAGTTTATTGCTTCACTATTTGTCGAATAGGTAGATTTCAAATATTTTATATGGCGCCCAAATATTTCTGACTTTAAATGAGTTTCAAAAATATTATATTCAAACATGCTTAGCCTTTATATTCTCCAAAAACTTTTCTTAATGTATCTGATATTTCCCCTAAAGTTGCATTTGCTTTCACAGCATCAATAATAATAGGCATCATATTGGTATTATCATTTGCTGATTTTTCTAATTTATTTAAAATAGAATTGATTTTTTCAAGATTTCTATTATTTTTTATTTGTTTCAAATTCTGAATTTGATTTGATACAGATTCTTTATCAATTTTTTGAATATTTTTATATGGAGATTCTTCTGTAATAAATTTATTAACACCTACTTGGATTTTTTCTTTATTGTCAATATCTTTTTGAAATTCATATGCACTATCTGCTATTTCTGTCTGTTGGAAGTGTTGCTCAATTGCATGTACTGCTCCACCTAAATTGTCAATTTTATCAATTAATTTAAAGGATTCTTTTTCTAATGTTTCTGTTAATTCTTCAATATAATATGATCCAGCTAAAGGGTCTACTACATCAGGAATCCCAGTTTCATAGGCAATAATTTGTTGAGTTCTTAATGCTAATAATGCTGAACTTTCATTTGGTAAGGCAAGAGCTTCATCACGGCTATTTGTATGTAATGATTGTGTCCCTCCTAATACCGCTGCAGTTGCTTGGAGAGTAGTTCTTACTACATTATTATCGATTTCTTGTGCGGCTAAAGTTGACCCTGCAGTTTGCGTATGAAATCTACAAATCATTGATTTTTCTTTTTTTGCTTTAAATCGATTTTTCATTATAGTAGCCCATATTTTTCTAGCCGCTCTAAATTTTGCTATTTCTTCAAAAAAGTGATTATGGCTATTAAAAAAGAAGCTAATTCTAGATGCAAAATCATCTACATTAAGACCTTTTTCAATTGCAGACTCTATATATGAAATGGCATTTGAAAATGTAAAAGCTAACTCTTGTATAGCTGTTGATCCTGCTTCTCTTATATGATACCCTGAAATTGATATTGTATTCCAATTAGGTAATTCTTTACTGCAGAATTCAAAAATATCTGTTACAATTTTCATGCTTGGATGAGGAGGATATATAAAAGTTCCTCTTGCAATATACTCTTTTAGAATATCATTTTGAATAGTCCCTCTTAATAAATTTCTATTAACTTTATTTTTATCTGCTACAGCAATCACAAAAGCTAGTAAAATTGCTGCTGTTGAATTAATTGTCATAGATATAGAAATTTTGTCAAGTGGTATGCCATCTAATAAAGTTTCCATATCATTCATGCAGCTTATTGGAACACCTACCCTACCTACTTCTCCTTCTGCTAAGGCACTATCAGAGTCATATCCCGTTTGTGTAGGTAAATCAAAAGCAACAGAAAGACCTTTTACACCTTGCGTTAAAAGATAATGATATCTTTTATTGCTTTCTATTGTTGAGCTAAATCCTGAATATTGACGCATAGTCCATAATCTATCGGTATACATATTTGGATATATGCCATGTTTATATGGAAATTTTCCAGGAGCTTCTTCTTTATTGCCATAAAATTTTTTTAATTTTATATTAGAGTTTGTCTTTTTCATATATTAAATATTTCGTTCTTTTTTTATTTTTTGATAAGCATCATTTATTGCTTTAAATTTCTCTTCAGCTACTTTTGAAAATTCTTCACCTAAATGAGATACTTTATCTGGATGATATTTTGTCGCCATTTTTCTGTATGCAACTTTAATTTCTGAAACTTCAGCATTAGAATCAAGTCCTAATATTTTGTATGCTGATGTTGTATCTTCAATAAACATTGCTTTTATTGATTGAAAATCAGGGTCATTTAGTCCAATAAGATTAGCGATATTTTCAATTATTTTGATTTCATTTTGATGAATTTCATTATCTGCTTTTGAAAGTCCGAATAGAACATGTATTAATTGGATTTTACTATTTATATCCATATAATTTTTAATTTGATTACATACGGAATTAATATCAACATCTTGGTTTAAAATCTTTTTAAATAGCTCCATTCTCTGTTTTGTGTAGTTTGTACCAAAATTTTCAATTAAAAATCTTTTAACAAATTCTAATTCAGATTTTTTTAACTCATTATCAGCTTTCATTACTGAAGCAAACAGTATAAGCATTGTAGCACCAAAATCTCCTCCACGTGTCTGGGCATAATTTTGATTTGAAGCTGTCATAGATCCAAGAGCATACCCCATGATAGCACCAATTGGACCACCTACTGCCCATCCTAAACCACCCCAAAGCCATTTATTTATGTTCATTATAGTTTAATTTCCAAAATTTTTAGTCTATCTTTATTTTCTTTAAGCATTTGATAAAATATATGGACACCTTTTTTTTGTTGTTCCCATGGAAGTAATTTAATTGTTTCATCAATAACACACCATTTATATTCGCTATGTTCTCTTGATAATGAAATATTTATAGAATCAACAACAACACCAAATACAGGTACAAGCGTCATAATATTTTCTTCTGCATCGTAGAAAGTATTTACTTTATCAATTGTCCATAATTTTTCTGCTTTAAGTCCAGTTTCTTCCTTTAATTCCCTAAGTGCAGCTTTATAAGGTAGTTCAGAATTTTCAATTTTACCTGTAACTCCTTGCCAAATTCCAGGGTAACGTTGATTAGGGACATCTTTACTTCTTTTTAAAAGCAAAAATTCCCAATCACCTCTTTTGTCATTATAATATGCTATATGACAATCAATAACTCTAACTTTTATATTATTCATTATTATATCTCTTTATAAAATCTTTTGCCCAGGGTTCAAAGCAATCATCTTTTATTTTTTGTCTTACTTTCCCCATAAGATGTATATAGAATTTTAGATTATGTTCAGTTGCAATTCTTAAACCCAATACTTCATTTGTTTTAAATAAATGATGTAGATAGGCTTTTGAATGCGTATTTGAAATTAAACTAAAGCTGTTATTATCAATTGGTGAAAAATCATTTTTATATTTTGCATTTCGTATATTAATTTTTCCATCAAAACTAAATAGCTGACTATTCCTTGCATTTCTAGTTGGAATTACACAGTCAAACATGTCAACGCCATTCAAAATACTTTCTACTAGATCAGTTGGAGTACCAACACCCATTAAATATCTTGGTTTTTCCTTTGGTAGTATTGTGTCCATAAAGTTTACTACTTTAAGCATTTCTACTTTTGGTTCTCCGACTGCCAATCCTCCAATAGCATACATATCACAATCAATATCAATTAATTCTAAAGCTGACTGTTTTCTTAAATTTAGATCTGTTCCTCCTTGTACAATTGGTGATATAATTTGATCATGTCCGTACAAAGGCTCTGTTTCATCATAATGTTTTTTTGCTCTAATCGCCCATTTAGTTGTTAGGTTTAATGCCTCAATCCATGTTTGTTTATTAGCATCACCAGGTGGGCATACATCTAACATCATCATAATATCAGACCCAATGCTTCTTTGAATATCCACAACTTTTTCAGGCGTAAAATGATGTTTTGAGCCATCTAAGTGTGATTGAAAAGTTACTCCATCATCAGTTATTTTTCTCATACCTTTAAGACTGTATACTTGATATCCTCCTGAATCAGTTAAAATTATTTGATTCCAATTCATAAACTTATGCAGGCCACCTGCTTGTTTCAAAATTTCAGTTCCAGGTCTAATATATAAATGATATGTATTGCTTAAGAGAATATTACTAGGTAATTCTTTAATTTCATTTGATGATTGCGTCTTAACTGCACCATAAGTTGCAATTGGCATAAAGAAAGGAGTTTCGATTTTCCCGTGTTGTGTTTTTAGAATTCCAATTCTAGCGGAACTTTTTTTTGAACTATGGTTGATTTTAAATATGTTTTTCATAAATTTTTTATTCATATTTCTTATATTTTATACATAGAAATACATCAGAAAATAATAAATCAAAGAAAGTTATCATAACATTATGTCTTTTAAATGGAATACAATCAAAAAATTTTCCGATATTAAATATGAATCAGGTGTAGATGCTGCTTCAGGTATCGCTAAAATTACTATTAATAGACCTGAAGTCAGAAATGCGTTTAGACCACAAACAGTTTTTGAGCTTAAAGAAGCATTTACATTAGCTAGAGAAGATCAAAATATTGGTGTAATTATTTTAACTGGTGAAGGTGATAAAGCATTTTGTTCTGGAGGTGACCAAAAAATTCGAGGTGATAAAGGGTATGTCGGTAACGATGGCGTCCCTAGGTTAAACATTTTAGATGTACAAAGACAAATTAGAGTTATTCCAAAACCTGTCATAGCAATGGTAGCAGGTTATGCAGTAGGAGGTGGACATGTGTTGCACATGATCTGTGACTTAACTATCGCTGCAGACAATGCTCAATTTGGTCAAACCGGGCCTAAAGTAGGATCTTTTGATGGAGGTTGGGGAGCATCTTATATGGCAAGGATTATTGGTCAAAAAAGAGCTAGAGAAATGTGGTTTACTTGTAGGTTTTATGATGCAAAAAAAGCACTCGATTGGGGCCTTGTTAATGATGTTGTTCCAATTGAAAAATTAGAAGAAACTACAGTTAAACTATGTAATGAAATTTTAGAAAGATCACCAATGGCAATTCGTATTTTAAAAGCAGCTTTAAATGCAGATTGTGATGGTCAATCAGGATTACAGCAGCTTGCAGGCGATGCAACAATGTTGTTTTATATGAGTGATGAAGCACAAGAAGGTAGGGATGCATTTAAAGAAAAAAGAAAACCAAACTTTAAAAAATTTCCAAGGCTCCCGTAGTAGTTTATGAATTTCCAATCTTGGTGGATAGCTTCTCGCCCTAAAACTCTTATTGTATCAATAGCGCCTGTTTTACTTGGGTTAGCATTATCCTTAAATAACCATTTTTTTTCTAGCTTAATAGTTGGTTTATTAACTCTGATAGCTGCAATCTTAATTCAATTGGGCACAAATTTTATTAATGATTTATATGATTTTTTAAGTGGAGCTGATGATGAAAAGAGATTAGGGCCGACCCGTGTTGTTCAGGCAGGATTATTATCAGAAAAACAAATTAAATTAGGAGCACTTTTTTGTTTTTCAAGCGCTCTATTGATTGGTATTTATTTAGTTTTAATTGGAGGGACCCCCATTTTATTAATTGGCTCGTTTGCATTAATTTCAGGTTATTGCTATACGGCAGGTCCTTATCCATTAGCTTATAATGGGCTTGGAGAAATATTTGTATTTATTTTTTTTGGTTTAATTGCAGTTCCAGGCACATATTATTTACAAAGTGGTGTTTTGTTTGATGTAGATAGTATTCTGATAGGTTCATCAATTGGATTTATTGCAGTGGCAATATTATGTGTTAATAATATACGAGATATTCATTCAGATCGTAATGTGGGCAAAAAAACTTTAGCGGTTAGATTTGGGCACTACCCTATTATTATTATGTATGACTTAATGATTTTTTTACCTTATTTATGTGTATTAGCACTATTCAATAGGTCTACTTTTTATTGGGATTTAGATTTATTTTTATCATTCTTAAGCCTTCCAATAGCTATTAAATTAATCATTGATATACATACCAAACATGGCAAAGAATTAAATAGTATTTTAATTGCTACGAGTAATTTTATGAGAGTATTTTTTATCCTTTTGATGTTAGGTATACTTTTATGATTATTAAAGACATATCTATTTTTCCAGTTTGTCATAAATTGGTTAATCATTTAGAAACAACCAATTTTATACATACTGATAGAGATAGTTGGATTATTAAAATAACGACTAATGAAGGATATATTGGATATGGCGAATCTTCACCAATTCCTAATTTTAATGATGAAACATTTGAAGCTTCTGGTTATGCTTTAGAGGGTTTTAAATTAGCTCTTAATGGAGTAGGTGAAATTAAAATAGATGAGATAATGATATTAATAAAAGCTCATACATTTGAAACTCCATCAGCCAATTTTGCTATTGAAACGGCTGTGTATGATATTTTGTCTCAACAAAAAAATAGAACATTATCTAAATTTTTAAATTCAGATGCCTTATCGCAAGTATATGTTAATGGAATGTATCAATTAACTAATTTAAATAATTATTCTGTGATTAAAGTAAAATGTGGATTTAGAAATTTGTATGATGAAATTGAATTATTAGATAGCCTATCTACTAAGTATAATAATATTCGTTTTATCATTGATTTAAATCAAGCATATGATTTACCTAAAGCAATCAGATTTTTTAAAGAAGTATCTAGATTTAATATTGAATATATTGAACAACCAATTGAAAAAAATAATTTTGAAGATTTAATAGAGCTTAGTTTTCATTCGGAGATACCAATTGCACTTGATGAGTCTATTAAAAGCCTTCAATCAATAAATAAGGCTTTATCTATAAACTGTGGAGATGTTTTTATTATTAAGCCCCAATCAATTGGGAGTTTTTCTAATATTAAGCAGGCTGTTTCATTAGTTAGGCAAGGTGGAAAAATTCCAGTAATTACTTCTTCATTAGAGGGCTCTATAGGCCGATTAGCCACAATGCATTTATCATCTGCTAACCTTATTACAAATAATTGTGGATTATTAATGGAGCCAATATATGATGGAGAAGAAGAAGTCATTCCTAAAATAAATCATGGTATATTAGATATACCAAATAAGGTTGGTTTAGGCTATTATAAATGAAACACTACATTAATTTTTCTAAAGATTCTTATACAGATCAAATATTTTTATCTTATAATAATAAAAATATTACTTTTAATGATTTTTATCATAATGTGTCATCAAAATCTAGAGCATTATTAAGATTAAATTTATCAAGTCATAATATTATTGGAATTTTTGTATCTAACCCAATTGATATTTTAGAGCTTTATTTTGCCTGTATTCAAATTAATAAAACTCCCATTATTTTTCCATATGACATTCATAGCTCAGAATTATCAAAAATTATTAAAAAATATAAAATTGATTTTATAATTACTGAGTGGTTGCAAAAGAAGTCTATTAATAAAATTAAGGAGGTATCTTTTTTTTATATTCAAGAATTATCTTCTTCATTTGGAGGGTGTGGACCAATTGAATTTAATAGTCTAATAGATGATACTAATCAAATACAATCTTTGCATTTAAGTTCAGGGTCAACAGGGGTATCTAAATTAATAAAATTAACTTTTGATAATTTTATTAACAGTGTTTCTCAATGGGATCATGAAATTAATTTTTCACATAAAGATAGATATATTCAATGTTTGCCATTAAATCATATTGCAGGTTTATCAATTATAATAAGGTCACAAATTAAAGGTTTTGAATCAATATTGATGAATAGATTTAATGCGTCTAAAATTAATTTTGAAATTGATAATGGTGCTACTCTTATTTCTCTTATTCCTAGTATGTTAAAAAGATTGATAGATGATAGAGCAGGGAAAGCATTTCCTAGTCATCTTAGAGGAATTATTATGGGTGGTGATGGATGTTCACATAGTTTAATGCTATATGCATTAAAAAATAATATACCTATTTATAAAACTTATGGGATGACTGAGACTTGTTCAGGTATATCAGGTTTTTGGATACACCAACATCCTGAAATGTTAAATTCAGTAGGCAAACGGTTTAAATATAACAAAATAGTTATTTCAGATTCTAGAGTACTCATAAAGGGGCCTACAGTTTCTCCTTATGAATACAATCATGATACTTCATGTAGTTTTCTAACCTCTGATTTAGGTAGTATAAAAAATAATTTTTTGTTTTTACAAGGGCGTTGTGATGATATTGTTATTATTGGTGGTGAAAATATTAGTTTAAGTAAAATAAAATACATTTTATTTAAGCATCATGATATTTCTGATGTGTATTTAGATGCCGAATATGATGATAGTTTTGGAACCAAAATAAATGCATTTATTGAGGTTTCAAAAAATAACTTAAGTGTTCAAGAAATACGTAATCATCTTTTAAAACATTTATCAAAAAATGAGTGCCCTAAAACAATTCAGATTGTAGATCAGATTCATCATGATTAAATTTAGTGGTAACAATTTGTTTCTTTATTATTTAATTTTAAAATTTTAATTTAAGTCATGTCCTTAATTTCATTTAAAAATATAAGATTAGTAGTTATAACAGGAGCACTATTTCTTGCGTGTTTATTAGCCTATGAAGTATATTTTCTTGTTACTAACAGTAATCGTTCTGACATATCTCCTGATCAAGATATGCCGCCTCAGGATAATACTAGCGGATTATTTAGCTCTTATATTGGTGAAAATTCAAATTATTTAGAGATGAAAGCTAAAAGTGCTATTATGATTGATTTTGATAGAGATAATGATTTAGACCTGTATTATGGCTATTCTAAATCTTACTTCTTTGAAAATGAAAATGGTTTTTTTACTGAAAGGACTAATACTTATAACATAGAAGATTCTGGTAGTACAGGTTTAGTCTCAGGAGATATGGATAATAATGGATTCCCCGATATTTTAAAATGGAGATTTACTCCATCTACAAGCACCAGTCTTGAAGATACATATAACACAGAATTTGATAATTCACCACATTTGATTGTTATGAACCAAGGTAATCATAATTATGAGACTAAGGAGTATTTGCCATCATATCTTGTGCCCTTTATTCATAGTCAAGGATTTATTGATGCAGACTTAGATGGTGATTTAGATATTGTAATTATTGAGGATAAATTTTTTAATCAATTTCATTTATTTTTAAATGATGGGTTTAATAATCAAGGAGAACCAATTTTAAGGAATGCATTTATTCAATCTAGGCTAGATACTAGTTCATCACGCACTTTAGCTATTATTGACTATGATAATGATGGGGATCAAGATATTTATATACCTAGAAAGTTTGGAATTAATTGGATGTTTGAAAATCAAACTTTAACTCAAAATGGAAATCAAATTATACATAATCCAAATCCTAGTCCATTTTTTATTGAAGTAGCATTAGATAAAGGTATTGATGATTTTAATGCTAGTCCATCTGGAAGCACAGGATATGGTGCAGCTTGGGGGGATTTTAATAATGATAATAATTTTGATTTATACCTTTCAAATTGGGGTGATAATATTTTATTTCAAAATAATTCAGGCCAAGCTTTTTCAAATTTAAGTATGGAGGTATCTCTGGAGTCTGATTCATTAAGTAATGGTTCTGCCTGGGGTGATTTTAATAATGATGGCTATATTGATATTTGGGCTGCGAATATTAAAAATGAAGATGATTTATACCTTAATTCCGGATCGGGAGTTTGGGATGATTCTTATACACCATTCTTTCAGTCTGCAACCCAAGATGTAGTTCCTGCAGATTATAATAATGATGGCTGGTTAGATGTTTTTGCTCCTGGTTTACAAATGATTGGTGGAAATAATGGCCCGAAATATACAAGTTTATTATATCAGAATATATCTCCTGATTCATTAAGCTCAGTTAACCACTGGCTTAAATTAGATTTAGAAGGTTCTATAATTGGTTTACCTAATTCAGGATGGACGCCTTATTCTAATCGCTCTGCAATTGGTGCGAGGGTCATTGTCCACTTACCTGATAAAAATATCTCACGTGAAATTATTGCAGGGAAAGGTCATGGAAGTATGGATCCTTTACAGCTTCATTTTGGATTAGGGCAATTTAATATTATTGATAGCATTACAGTTAAATGGCCTAGTGTAGATATTGTTACAAATCAACCTAAAATTATCGTATATCCAGGTCCTATACAAGGTGACATAAGATATACTATTTTTGAAGATATTTTTCATCCATTTTCTAGAAACAAGGGTGATACTAATGATGATTCGATTGTTAATATATTAGATGTTTTACTATCAATTAATTACTTTTTTGATAATTCTCTATTTAATGATGAAGAGTTATGGTCATCTGATATGAATGCAGACAATGCATTAGATATTACTGATATTGTTTTTCTAGTGAATTTTATTTTTGTACATTAATATGTTATGCAAAAATATAGGCTTATATCTTTTATTTCGCTTCACATCTTAATTTTAGTACATGTTTTATGGCTCAAAAATGCTGTTGTAGGAAGCTTTGATTTTCAGGAATTTTTTGATCGCTTTATTGGTGAAGGAGTATTGAATTCTGGTTCAATAATGGTTATCTTTGCTTTTCTTAGCACATTAATTTTTGGTCGTTTTTTTTGCGGATGGTTATGTCATTTTGGTGCAGTTCAGGAGTTCGCTTGGTGGGTTTTTGATAAATTTGGGATTAAACCAAAAACTATCAATTCTCGACTTATTACGTTCTTACCATTATTTATATTATTTAATTTTTATATTATTCCAAATATTTCAAAAGCATTGGATCCAAATTTAAATTGGCAGTTATCTTTAAATTTATCTTATCCTGAAGTTTGGGCTTTTCTTCCAGGCGTAGTTATTGGGAGCTTAACGTTTATAGTTGATGGATTTTTAATCGTATACTTTTTAGGTAGGAAAGGGTTTTGTAGATTTGTGTGTCCTTGGGGGGCATTTTTAAAATTACCTACTTCCTTATCAACTTTTAAGGTTAGAAAAACGGGTTCTTGTACTAATTGTAATATGTGTACATCAGGGTGCCCAATTGGTATTGATGTAAGTAGTGAAATTAATAATTTTAACAAAGTTATTAATTCCAATTGCACTTCATGCATGATTTGTATTGATGACTGCCCTGAGGATGCGTTAAGCTATAAGTTTAAAAACCCAATTAATGATTATCAAAATATTAGTATATCTGATTTTACATTTAAAAAAACTAGTTATTTACATAGAAAAATTAAAGAAAAATTTATTTCATTAAGGGATAAGGATTTACTTATGATTCCTTTTTGTTTGTTATTTGGATTATTATTAGATGGGTTATTTAATATGGGGCACATGCTATCTTTTGGTTGTGCTTCAATTATAACGTTATTAATTTTTAATAATAAAATTTCATTATTGATAAGAAGGAATCTGCTTATTTTTTCTGTATCTTTAATGTGTTTTAATGGATTTTTAAAGTATTCACAATATATGGCAATTTATCATTTTGAAAATCAGAATTTTAATCAAGCAATTCCATATTTTGAAGATATAGTATATTATTATCCTGTAGAAATAGGTAAATATCATGCTTATCTTGGAGTTTGTTATCTTGAGTTAGAAAATTTTGAGGCTAGCCTTAAGCACTATAAGATTGCAAAAGATATTATTCCAGAAAATTATAATATTTTGCAATTAGGAGCATTATTAGATAGGAGAATGCCTTGATTGTAATTATAGATAACTATGATTCCTTTACATACAATCTATTTCAGTATGTGGGCCAGTTTTATAATGATACCATAGTTTTGAAAAATGATGATTCTACAATTGATAGTTTAGATATAAAAAAAATTAAGGCCTTTATATTCTCTCCTGGCCCAGGAAGGCCAAGTTTTGCAGGTAAAATGCCAGATCTTATTAAATTGTATAGTGCTACTATTCCGATGCTAGGTATTTGTTTGGGGCATCAGGCAATTATAGAAAATTTTGGTGGTATAATTAAAAATTCAGATAAAATATGTCATGGGAAAGTTCATTTAATTGAGCATTATTCTAGTTCTAAAATATTTAACAATGTTTCGAAACTCTTTAAGGCTACCAGATATCATTCTTTAGTAGCTTCTTACAATTCGTTTCCAGATTCTTTAGAGGTGATTGCAAAAACTAAATTAGATAATGAGATTATGGCAGTTCAGCATAAAAAAAAATTAATTTTTGGCCTTCAGTTTCATCCTGAATCTATTGAAACTGAGTATGGATTAAAAATGATAGAAAATTTTATTAATGAAGTTATCTAATTCAGAGTATTTACAAGTATGCTTACCAGGAGATAAATCTATTGCACATAGAGCTCTCATATTAGCTTCATGTATAAAAGGAGAGCATCAAATTGATAATTTCCCTAAAAATGAAGATGTTTTGAGTACTTTAGAAATTTTTAAAAATTATGGTTTTAAATATAAGTTTATAAATAGTTCAATTATGATAGATTCTACTAATATGTTATTTAAAGACTCTATTATAGATTGTAATGATTCGGGCACAACAGCACGTCTTTTAATTGGTTATTTGGCAGGGCTAAATATAAATGTACAAATTCATAGTGCTTCTTCGTTATCACAACGACCAATGAGAAGGATTGTAAGGCCGCTTAAAAATTTTGGTGTTAATATTGAGTCTAATAGTTTTCGATTACCTATAAAATTAAATAAAGGTAATAATTTAAAGCCATTTAATTATGTTTTAGATATTCCAAGTGCTCAAGTTAAGTCTGCATTAATTTTATATGCTATGTCTATTAATGGTAAGAGTATTTTGAGAGGGAAAATTTATACTAGAGATCATTTAGAAATCTTATTATCTAATCTAGGATATCCTATTTATATAAATGAGGATAAAATTGAAATTGATGGTGGTATTAAAATTAACAAAAATATAAACATTAAGCTTCCGGGTGATTTTTCAAGTGCATCTTTTATTATTTGTGTAGCACTATTAAAGCAAGGCTCTTTTGTTAGAATAAATAGTGTTGGAATTAATAAATATCGAATTGGTTTTTTAGAAGCAGCAGTTAACATGGGTGCTAAGATTAATATTTTAAATAAAAAGACACTTTATGGCGAGATTGTTGCAGATATTATTATTGATTATTCGGATAATTTAAAGGGAATTACAATTAATAAGTTAAATACAGTAAAAATGATAGATGAAATTCCGATATTGTCAGTTTTAGCATCTTATGCTGAAGGAGATACTGTTATTCATGGTATTAAAGAATTAAAAGTAAAAGAGTCTAATAGAATAAAATCTATTATAGAGAATATCCAATCTATGGGTGGTTATGCAAAACTAAGAGATGATTCTTTGATAATTAAAGGAAAAAAAAGATTGTATAATACAAGAATAAAAAGTTTTAATGATCATCGGATATTTATGTCATTTTATATCGCAAATCGCCTTATAAGTAAAAATATAGATTATGATATAAATGATACTTCGTATAAAAAATCTTTTCCTAATTTTATATCAATTATAGAGGATATATTTGAATGAAAAATTTTTATTTAATTGGTAAAAATATAGAGAATAGTTTAAGTCCTCTAATTCATAATTATGTATTTAAAAAGCTGAATCTAAATGCAAGTTACCAATTGATGGAAATATCAGAATTAGACCAAATTCCTCAATTATTAAAAAATTATAAAGATCATAATATTGATGGATTGAATATTACTAACCCATATAAAGTTAGTGTATATCATTATATGGATAAAGTAACGGAAGCCTGTAATCAAATGAATGCAGTTAACTGTATTGAGTTTCAAAATAGAAATATTTTAGGGCACAACACAGATTGGTTTGGTTTTTTTCAAATGCTTCAATTAAACAATATTGATCTATTAGATAAAAAAATTAAAATAATAGGTTTGGGAGGTGCTCATCGTGCCGTTATTTATGCTCTTAGTTTAATGGGTTGTGTAGAAATTGAGTTGTATGATAGGGATAATGTTAGCTGTATTATAGAGAATAATTCTAAATCAGAATTTGTTATTATTAATTGCAGCCCAAATCATTTTATAAATGATGACAGTAAATTTATAGATTATTTTATATCAAGAAAAAATATATGGATAGACCTTTTATACACAAAGTTATCCACAAAAAATCAAAATTTAATTAATGAAAATCATAAAAAATTATATATTAACGGTTTAGATATGTTGATTTATCAAGCTTTGGCTTCGATTAATATTTGGTTTAGTAAAGATATATTTACAAATGTAGATTTATATGATTTAAAATCAACTTTAAAAAGGGATTAAATGTTAACAAAAATAAAATTTTTAACTGCAGGGGAATCACATGGTAAAGCATTGGTTGGAATTATTCAGGGTATACCAGCAGGTTTAGAGATTACAAAAGAGTATATTAATCAGCAATTATCTAGAAGGCAGCTTGGTTATGGTCGAGGTGGACGCATGAAAATTGAAAATGATCAAGTAACGATTGTATCTGGAGTAAGGCATGGGAAAACTCTAGGTTCTCCAATTTCTATTATGATTGAAAATAAAGATTATCAAAATTGGATTGATAAAATGGGAGTTGAACCTACAGAAGAAAATATTAAAAAAATTACTTTACCTAGACCTGGTCATGCTGATTTAGCTGGCATCAAAAAATTTGATTTTGATGATATTAGAAATGTAATTGAAAGATCTTCAGCTAGAGAAACTGCTATGAGAGTTGCCTTAGGCGCTATATGTAAAAAATTTTTAGCTGAGGCTAATATTTCTATTCAGAGTAGAGTTTTAAGTATTGGTTCTGTAGTTGATAATACTAAATTGAATAATTCTGATTATTCTGATTTAAATGATCAAGTAGATCAATCAAAATTTAGATGTTATAACTTATCTATTGAAGATGATATGGTTCGTGTAATAGATGAATGTAAATTAAATGGTGATACAATAGGTGGAACTATGGAGGTCGTTGCTTTGGGGTTACCTTATGGTTTAGGTAGTTATATTCAATGGGATAAAAAATTAAATGCTATAATCGCATCATTAATGCTTTCTATTAATGCTTTTAAATCTCTAACTATTGGTTCTGTGGGGAATGCTTTGGGTAGTGAATATCATGATGAAATTTCATGGGATAAAAACTCATATACAAGAGATTCTAATAGTGCGGGTGGTATTGAAGGCGGAATGAGTAATGCAACTCCTTTAGTTTTAAATATGTCGATGAAACCTATCCCTACTCTTAGTCGTTCATTAAAATCAGTTGATATTAATACTAAAGCAATAGAATCTGCACATAAAGAACGTTCTGATACATGTGCAGTTCCAGCAGCTTCTATTATTGCTGAACATATGCTTTCTTTTGCGATTGCAGATACTATTTTAGATAAATTTGGTGGCGACTCAATTAAACAATTTAAGGCTCATCTTAAAGCAAGTGCTCAATATTAAATTATGAAGAAAAAAGTTTTTTTAGTTGGTATGATGGGTGCTGGTAAAACATCAATTGGTTTAGAATTATCTAAGATTATTGAGATGCCATTTTTAGATGTTGATCATTTAATTGATTCTGGTGATTATATTTTAAAAAATGGTATTGAAGAGTTTAGGAATATAGAAGAAAAAGAAATTTTAAAAATTGATAATCTTAATCAAGATTTAATTATTTCCGTAGGCGGAGGAGCAATTTTAAGTTCGTTAAATAAGGAAATTATGAAAAAGAATTACTGCATATATTTAGAAGCCTCAATGCATGTATTAATAGATAGAGTAAGCAATCAAGATGTGTTTCGCCCATTAATTCAATCAAAGAGAAATGGGCGCATTAATATAGATGTATTTTCAGATTTATTTAATGATAGGGACCAAATATATCATGATATTTCTGATTTAGTGATTAATACTAATAATCAGAGTATAGTTGGGGTTTCTAATATTATAAAAGAAAAGTTAATTAAAAATGAAATTATCAATTAATTTAAATCATAGTTCTTATGATGTTGTTATCAAAAAATCGATATCACATAATCTTTCATCTTATGTAAGTAAATTTAACCAAGGCCAAAAGTTTATTTTGTGTTTTTCCTCTAATCTATCTTCATATGTTCCAGAGATTGTATCTAATTTTAAAAATCATAATTATGATATTGAACAGTTGGAAATTAATGATGGAGAGAAATTTAAATCTCTTGATTACATTCAAAATTTAGCACATTCTTTAATGGAGTTAAATTGTAAGCGTGATACAGTGTTAATTTCTCTTGGTGGAGGAACGGTTGGAGATATCGTAGGATTCTTAAGTTCTATATTTATGAGAGGAATTAGATATATAAATGTGCCAACAACATTGCTTGCTATGGTAGATTCATCTATTGGCGGTAAAACAGGGGTAAATTATGAAGGGGTAAAAAATGTATTGGGATCTTTCCATCAACCTGAATTAGTATGTATTGACCCACTTTTTTTAAAATCTCTTAATGAGAAGCAGATTTATAGTGGTCTTGGTGAAGTAATTAAGTATGGTTTGATTTCAGATTCAAAAATATTAGATAATTTAATTAAGAATTATAATTGTATAATACAAGTTAAAGACATAGATTTAATTAGTAATATAATTTATCAAAGCTGTTTGGTTAAAAAGCTTTTTATTGAAAAAGATGTGCTTGATGAAGGTTATAGGAATATTTTAAATTTTGGCCATACTTTAGGTCATATTATAGAGAGTAAATATCAATTTCAAAATATTACTCATGGTGAATCAATTATTAATGGTATGTTTTTAAGTTTAAAGCTCTCTATTAATAAAAAAATAATCTCAGATAAAAATTATAGCTTAATTATGGATATATTTAATAAACTAGAAATTAAAAATAATTATAAATTAGAAAAATCTGATATAGAAAAAATTAATTTTGATAAAAAAACAACCAATAATAGTATTAGATTTATATTATTAGAGAACATTGGATGTCCAATGATATGTGATGATATTTCAATAAAGGATATTTTAAAAATAGTCTAGATATGAAGATTTTAATATTACATGGACCTAATCTTAATTTATTAGGCCAAAGAGAGACAATGATTTATGGATCTAAAACTCAAAATGAATTATTTGATTCTATAAAAACTCATTTTCCTGAAATTAATTTTTCTTTTTTCCAATCTAATCATGAAGGGGTACTCATAGATAAGATTCATGAATCATTGGATATAGTTCATGCTTTAATTATTAATCCAGGAGCTTTTGCTCATTATTCATATGCTATTAGAGATGCAATTTCTGCAATTGCCTTACCTACTATTGAAGTCCATTTATCTGATATTTTTAATAGAGAAGAGTTTAGAAAGAATCTTGTAATATCTGATGTTTGTCAGGAAGCCATTTCAGGGAAAGGTATAGATGGCTATATAGAAGCAGTTAATAAAATAAAGGACATCTTATGAAACAAAAATATTATATAGATTCACATAAAGGTGCTACCTTCATTTATATTTTATCTTTGATGTATATATATCAAAATACATTCAATATTAATCTGTATATATATTTGGCTTTACATGGTTCATATGGGATACTATGGATTTTAAAAAGTAAACTTTTTCCAGATAAACAATGGGAATCAAAATGCTCTATATGGTATGGATTATTAATTTGGTTTGGATTATCATTATATTGGATAGCTCCTTATCTAATAATTACGCAGAATATTCAACCACCCAATTGGTATATTGCTATGTGTATATCTATGTATATATTTGGAGTCTTTTTTCATTTCACATCTGATATGCAAAAATTTATTCAATTAAAATATCATCCAAATAATCTAATTACAGATGTAATGTTTAGCAGAATTAGAAATGTTAATTATTTAGGTGAATTATTAATTTATTTAGGGTTCAGCTTATTAGCTATGCATTGGGCCCCTATCATTGCTTTGATATCTTTTATTATCATTATATGGATTCCAAATATGTTTAAAAAAGATAAATCATTATCTAAATATGAAAATTTTGAAGACTATAAAAAAAATACTAATATCTTTTTTCCATTTATTTGGTAGAATGAAATGATTATTCATGTATTAGGGACAGCACAAGATGGAGGATATCCTCATTCTGGTTGTTATAAAGAATGTTGTTCTTCAGTATGGGATTCACCTGAATCACATAGATTACCTTCATCAATTGCAGCAATAGATCAAAAGAAAAATCAATTTTATTTATTTGATATTACTCCAAACATTAAGGAACAGCTATATCGTTTAGAAAGTTATAATTGTGAGTTAGCAGGGATATTTATTACTCATGCTCATATAGGTCATTATTTAGGATTAATGGATTTAGGTTTAGAAATCATGAATACTAATAATATTCCAGTTTATACTATGCCTAGAATGAAAAATTTTATTTTAAATAATCAGCCTATGATGCAATTGATAGAAAATAATAATATTAAATTAATAGAGATTCACAATAATAAAGATATATTATTTAATAATTTTGCTGTTACTCCCTTTGAAGTTCCCCATAGAAATGAACTTTCTGAAACAGTTGGGTTTAGATTACTTATTAATAATAAATCAGTTATATTTCTTCCTGATATTGATGATTGGCATAGCTGGGATGTCAATTTATCAGAATTTGTTATGAATAATAATATTTTGTTTTTAGATGGTACATTTTATAAAAAAAATGAAATGAAATTAAGAGATATCTCCAAGATTCCTCATCCTGAAATTATAGATACTATAACAAGATTATCAGACTTAACGCAGTCATATAAAAAACGTGTTTATTTTATTCATTTAAATCATACTAATGATGCATTGAGAGAGAATACGAGCGCATATAGACATGTAATGAAGGAAGGATTTTCTATTGCGTCTGAAAATCAAATTTTCAAATTTTAGTTTACATATTATTACATTTTTGATTTTTTATTTAGAACAATTTATATTTATTATATAGCTAAGATATAAAGGAAATCAAATGCATTATTTCATTATTTTTATTTTATTAATTCAATTTGTAATCGGGACTCCATTTGAAGGATTAACCCTTATAACAACTATGGGAGGTGGTCAAAATAGTTC
>JAAZYZ010000112.1 GCA_014239355.1 Fidelibacterota bacterium | reverse complement strand
TAAATGATTCTTTATTTAAATCATTTACCAGTTGTTCTTTATTTTTCTTATTATATAATTCGGCCATATATGATAATTTAATTAATTTAGATTAATATTTTTAATAATCACATTTGAACTTATAAAAACTCTTATTAATATTAGTGATAATTATTTGTTCTTTTTTTGAAGGAAATACACATTGAAAACAAAAATAAAAAATAAAAACAGTTTTACCAACGAACTTTCTGTAACCATCCCTTGGACTGATATAGAGAAAGATTATAAAGCAGCTTTTGATCGCGCAAAGGATAATTATACTCCTCCAGGTGGTCGAAAAGGTAAGGTGTTTGGAGTTCAATTAAAATTATTTAAGAAAAATTACACTCCAAATATAGAGGCTCAATTTTCTGAGAATTCAGTAAATGAATATTATCGTAAAGCTATTGAAGAGTTAAAATTATCACCAATTAATCAAGGACAGATAACTCATTTAACATTTCATGAAGGTAATGATTTAGTCTTTAAAATAGAGTTTGAATATAAACCAGAAATTAAATTACCTAATTATAAGAAAAATTTTAAAGTGACTGCTATAAAATACATTCCATCTAAAAAAGATGTAGAAGATTCTTTAACAGATTTACAAAACAGGTCTGCAACGATGGAAGAAATTATTGATGGAGCAGATAAAGATCATTTTTTGTTTGTTGATTTACAAGAGCTTAATTCAGGGGCTCCAGTTATTGGTAAAAAAATAGAGAAACAGTATGTTAGGCTTGGATTTGGTGCTTTTAAAGGAAGCGCGTTACAAACAATGCAAGGGATTAAAAAAGGTGATACACGAAATGTTACTATTGATATTGAAGGCAAAAAGGTAGACTATGAAGTTTTGGTTCATAAAGTAGAAAAACAAATAATTCCAAAGTTAGATGATAAATTTGCTAGTACTGTTGAGCCAGGGCTTAAGACTTTAACTGAATTAAAGAAAAAAATTAATTTAAATATAGAGCAAAGTTTTGAAAATGAGCATACTAAAGAAATTAATAATTCAATTATTAATTATTTTGTTGATAAAATTAAATTTGATGCCCCTGAATCTATGATTCAAAATTATCTAGATCATATTATAGAAAACAATAAAGCTCAACAACCTGGTATGACTGAAGAACAAGAGAAAGAAATGCGTGATTCAGGTTTGGAAGGAGCTATATTCAATGTGAAATGGTACCTTATAAAAGAACATATTGTGAATGCAGAAAAAATCAGTGTATCAAAGGAAGATATGGAAAAACGAACTAAAGAATTAATTGTAAAAGAGCCTCAAAATGAAAAAGGAATAAAAGAATTTTTACAAAACCCAGAAAATCAACAACGTTTTTTCGATGATATGTTAAGTGAAAAATTATTTAAGTTTTTAACTGATTTTGCTACTATAAAAGTTACCAAGAAAAAATCAGATGAATTGCGTAAAGCAAAGGGAGGTTCGTAATGGATGATAAAGTAAATATGCTAGTCCCAATGGTTATTGAGCAGACAGCTAATGGAGAAAGAGCATTTGATATTTATTCTAGGCTATTAAAAGAAAGAATTATTTTTTTAGGTACAGCTATCGATGATTATGTTTCAAGTCTTATTATCGCTCAGCTATTATTTTTAGAAGCGGATGATTCTAAAAAAGATATTTATATGTATATTAATAGTCCAGGAGGGGTCATTACTTCAGGGTTTGGGATTATTGATACTATGAATTATATAAAGCCAGATATTGCCACTATTTGTGTTGGGCAGGCAGCAAGTATGGCAGCTATGATTTTATCTTCAGGCACTAAAGGGAAAAGGTCAGCTCTTGAAAATTCTAGGATTATGATTCATCAACCATTAGGTGGGGTTCAAGGTCAAGCGACTGATATTGAAATACATACTAAAGAAATATTATTTTTAAAAGATCGATTAAATAATATTTTGGCTAATAATACAGGGCAGACAGTTAAAAGTATTGAAAAAGATACAAATAGAGATAATTTTATGTCTGCTCAAGAATCTATTAAATATGGCCTAATAGATGAAATTGTAAATAAAGGATAAGCTGTATGGATAAAAAAGAATTATATTGTTATTTTTGTGGAGCAAAAGAAAAAGAAGTTACTTATTTAATTGAAGGAGATGATGCTTATATATGTGATTATTGTATTGAAAAAGCAAATCTTGTAATTAATGAAAATAACTCAAAAAAAAGCAATAATACTTTTGAATTAAAAGATCCAAAAAAGATTAAAAAACATTTAGATACTCATATCATTGGTCAAGAAGAAGCAAAAAAGATTGTATCTGTTGCTGTTTATAATCATTTTAAACGTATTATGCATATGAATGAAGATGATGGAGTAAAGCTTGAAAAGAGTAATATATTATTAGTTGGTTCAACTGGAACCGGAAAAACTTTACTTGCTAAAACCTTATCAGATTATTTGAATGTTCCATTTGCGATTGCAGATGCTACTGTTTTAACAGAAGCTGGTTATGTAGGAGAGGATGTTGAAAATATTTTAGTTAGGCTCTATCAAGCTGCTGATTATGATATTAAAAGAGCAGAAATGGGAATTGTATATATTGATGAGATTGATAAAATTGCTAAAAAAACTGCAAACGCCTCGATTACTAGAGATGTATCAGGTGAAGGTGTACAGCAGTCACTTTTAAAGATTTTAGAAGGGACTGAAGCTCATATTCCTCCACAGGGAGGGCGAAAGCATCCTGAGCAGCCTTTGATTCAGATTAATACTTCTAATATTTTATTTATATGTGGTGGAGCTTTTCAGAACTTAGATAAAATCATTTCAAAAAGAATAAATCAAAATAAAATAGGATTTTCAAATAATTTAGAAAATGAAAAAATTAATACTTCTAATACACAGCCTGAGGATTTAGTGCAATTTGGTTTTATCCCTGAATTAATTGGTAGGTTACCTGTTATGGGGGCATTAGATTATTTAACTAAAGATGCTTTATTGTCTATTCTTTCCAAACCAAAAAATGCATTAGTTAAGCAATATCAAAAATTATTTTTATTAGAAGGAGTAAAGCTTGATTTTACTGATGAGGCATTATCTGCTATTGTAGATATTGCTGAAGAACGAAAAACAGGTGCAAGAGCATTAAGATCTGTTATGGAAAAGGTAATGTTAGATATCATGTATGAAATCCCTTCTAGTAAAAATATTAAAAATTGTACGATAACAAAGGATACTGTTACTAACGGAGCAAAACCTATTTTTAAAAAATTAAAAAAAATAGCTTGATTTATTTTTGTGACCTCTGTAACATCCTGTAACACCAATAATATAGATATTATGCGGATATATTTTGTATTATTTAAGTAAGATTGATTGTTTTACTATCAATAAAAACATTTTTTATTATAACTAAGATTTTAATTTTAAGGGGAGAATCATGGTCTCATCAAAACATTTCATTTTATTTTTCACACTAATATTCACTTCATTGATTTATACACAAGAAGTCCAAATAGGCTTGGGTGCTGTTACTGATAGTAGCGCTGAAGTTACTATGGACACCCCATGGGATGTTGGAGGCTTTCAATTTAATGTTGTTGGAGCTAATCTTACGGGTGGAGAAGGTGGCTTAGCTGCTGATGCAGGTTTCTTTATTTCAACAGGTGGTGAGACTGTACTTGGTTTCTCATTTTCAGGTGGATATATCCCTGCTGGAAGTAGTGGTGTTTTAACTAATTTATCAGGAACATTTCCTGAAAATGCATGTTTAGATCTTGGCACAGGTGCTATTTCTGATACAGCTGGTGGTTCATTACCAGCTACTTTTGGAGAATATGATTGTGAGTATGAAGATGAATGTGATGATGTTGATGAAGATGGTATTTGCGATGATGTAGATGATTGTGTAGGTGACTATGATTGTGCAGGTGATTGTAATGGTGACGCTGTAGTTGATGAATGTGGTGTATGTGGTGGTGATGGCAGTTCATGTGCAGGGCCTGTATTGCTTGGTTTTGGTGCTGTAGGTGATGCTTCAATGGAAATTACAATGAGTACAGCTTTTGATGTTGGTGGATTCCAAATGGATGTTTTAGGTACAGAATTAGGCGCTGCTTCAGGTGGTTTAGCTGAAGAAGCTGGATTTACAGTATCAACAGGTGGAACAACAATGCTTGGTTTCTCATTTACAGGAAGTGTTATTCCTGCT
>JAAZYZ010000111.1 GCA_014239355.1 Fidelibacterota bacterium | reverse complement strand
TTATTGCTATTTTAGAAATGATTAAAAATAAAAAAATAATAATTGAACAGAAAAATTCATTTTCTGAAATATATATTATAAATAATATAAATTAATTACATGAATCACAAAAATATTATTGAAACAATTCTCTTAGCTTGTTTAATAATACTAGTAAATGTAATCCTATCTTTGTTTTGAATTTGATTTTGAATAAAAGTAATTTGTTCAATAATTGAAAACTTTTCATCACCTATATTATATTTTATTGCATCAGGTAATTTTTCAATTAAATAACTGTAAGTTTTAATAATATTATATAAATTGAGTTTACCAATTAAGATATCCTTATTTTTAATGAAAGGGTTACTACAATCTTCCAGTACTTTTGTTCTATAAGTTTTATTATAGTTATCATTTACTTTAGATAAATAATTAGATATATTTTTAAATTTTTTATACTCAATTAATTGAAAAACTAAATCATAACGAGGATCAACAATTTCTTCGTTAGATTCATCTTGAGGTAATAACATTTTAGATTTTATCTTCATTAATAGTGAGGCCATATAAATAAATTCAGCACCAACTTCTATGCTTCCTTTATTTAATTCTGAAATATAATTAAGAAAATCATTTGTTATTTTTGAAATTGGAATATCATATATATTCAACTTATCTCTTTGAATAAAAAATAAAAGTAAATCTAAAGGACCCTCAAAATCATTTATATTAATTTTATATGACATTATCGTATCTTTTTGAGAAGACCAATTTTTCTATATACTTTATCTAAAGTCTTATAAGCCTTATTTTCAGCTTTATCAGCACCATTTTTTAGTATTTTTTCAACATGCGCCTTATCTTTCATTAATAATGTATATTCTTTTTGAATTGGGGATAAGAAATCTACAATAATATCACCTAAATCATTTTTAAAATCTGAATACATTTTACCCTTATAGTTGCTCTCTATCTTTGAGATAGTATCGCCCGTTGCAATAGAATAGATAGTCATAAGATTAGCTAAACCAGGCCGTTGGTCATCAAAAACAATGTCAGAACCTGAATCTGTTACAGCACGTCTTATTTTCTTTTTGATAACTAATGGTTCATCTAATAATGAAATAATATTATTAAGATTAGTGTCAGATTTAGACATTTTTGTATCAGGATTTTGTAGACTCATGATTTTAGAGCCATATTTTGGAATATAAGGTTCTGGAATAGTAAAAGTATCTGAATATTGATTATTAAATCTTGCTGCTATATTACGTGTTAATTCTAGATGTTGTTTTTGATCTTGACCTACAGGCACTAAATCTGCCTGATACAATAATATATCAGCAGCCATTAATACAGGGTATGTAAACAAAGCAGAATTAATATTTTTTTCATTTTTTTGAGATTTATCTTTAAATTGAGTCATCCTGTTTAATTCACCCATATATGTTAAACTATTTAAAACCCAAGATAATTCTGCGTGCTGACTAATATGTGACTGAATAGCTATTGTGCTCTTATCTGGATTAATGCCACAAGCTATATATTGTGCAGCAAAAGATAAACATCTATTTCTTAATTCTGAGGGAACTTGTCTTACTGATAAGGAATGTAAATCAACAATTAAAAAGATACTATCATATTCATTTTGTAATGAAACCCAATTGCGAATTGCACCCATATAATTAGCGATACATAAACTTCCAGAAGGCTGTATTCCTGAAAGTATAATCTTTTTTCTATCCATACTAATTTTTCTCCTTCATAAATAAATAAGGTTTCCATGAATTCTGCGCATTAGATAAATCATTTTGAAGATTAAATAATATAGATGGAGGTTTAGGTTTTTTTGATAATTCCATATTAATATCCTTTAGCAGTTTATTTCCTTTTTTTGTATTACAAGGAATACATGCTGCTACGAGATTCCCCCAGGAATCTCCCCCTCCTTTATCTTTAGGAATGATATGATCCACAGTCATTAAATGAGATTTAGAATGGCAATATTGGCATATATGCCCATCTCTTTTTAAAATATTTTTTCTACTCAATGGTATTCTCTTTTGGTTGAATTTAACATAATCTTTTAATCTCAATACTGATGGCACAAATATAGATAAACTTACAGAATGCACCTGATCTACATACCTTTCTAAAACTTCTACTTTATCAGTAAATGAAAGTATGATTGCTCTCTTAGCTCCTACTGTCATCAATGGTTGATAACTCTGGTTTAAAAGTAGAACCTTTTTATTTAAATTATTATTCATTAAACAAATTTTTAATTGACATGATTTTATATATTTTATTATACAACTCTTCACTATCTGTTAACTTTTCAATTTTAACAGAACCTGATGAGTGTATAATTTCTTGATTACCCAAATAAATAGCAACATGATTAACATTATTATTTTCCATAAAGAATAATAAATCACCAGCTTTTATGTCAGAATAATTAATCTCAGATAAATGTTCTCTTAAAATTTGTTGAGATGCATCTCTTGGCATATTAATTCCAATCATTTTAAAGACTGTTTGAACAAATCCGGAACAATCAAAACCTAGAGAACTTTTTCCTCCCCATAAATATGGAATTCCAATAAATGATTTTGCATATGATATTAATTCATTAATTGATTTTTTATTTATATCTAACTTATCCCAACCTATTGAAGAATCTGATTTTAAATCTATTATGTAAAATTTATGAATCCAACTTTCATAGCCATCCCATTGTTTTACCTTATACCAATTATCTTTATCATCTAAAATCAATAACTTTTCTTTTATAAGTGCTTGAGTAACAAGTTCTGATCTGAATGATGGATTTTTATATAAATTTGCTACAATGGTTTTTACTAGGCAATACTTATCCATAATTACACAATCTTAAGAAATTTTCTTTTTCCAACCTTTAAGATAATATTATTACCTGGAGATAGCTCTATATGCATATCTGAAACTTTCTCTTCATTTACTTTTACAGCCCCTTGGTTAATCATCCGTTTTGCTTCACTATTACTAGCGACCATATTATTTAAAACCATAATTTCAACTAATTTTTTATCTGAATCTATTTTTATCTCAGGAATATTATCAGGAACATCCTTTTTAATAAATAAATTATCAAAATCTTGTTCCGCCTTTAAAGATGCATCAAAATCATGATAAATACTCACAAGTTCTCTACCAAGCCTTCTTTTTAAATCTCTAGGATTACCTGTCCCATCTTTTAAACTATCTTTAATTGCAGTTAAATCATTAACTCTAGTACAATATTCAAAATATTTTACAATTAATTCATCTGGAATTGATAAGGTTTTACCATATATATCAGATGGAGAATCAGAAAAAGCAATGTAATTATCATAAGATTTAGACATTTTTTCAACACCATCTGTTCCCTCTATAAGAGGGGTAGTAATAATAATCTGAGGCTCTAAATTAGATTCTTTCTGTAACGCTCTACCTACAAGTAAATTAAATTTTTGATCTGTTCCACCTAATTCGATATCAGACTTCATATGTACACTATCATAACCTTGTGCTAAAGGATATAAAAATTCATGTAATGAAATTGGTTGACCATTATTATATCTTTTTGTAAAATCATCTCGTTCTAACATTCTAGCAACAGTATATTTAGAAGTTAATTGAATTATATCATCAAAATTCATTTTTGAAAGCCAATCTCCATTATGAATTATTTCTAATTTTTTAGAGTCTAAAAGTATTGAAGCTTGCTCCATATATGATTCAGCATTTTTACTAGCCTCATCAATAGATAATTGAGGACGAGTTTTATTTTGTCCTGTTGGATCACCAATCATCGCAGTAAAATTACCTATCAAGAGAATAGCCCTATGACCCAAATCCTGAAAATCTTTTAATTTCCTAAGTACTACAGAATGACCAATATGTAGATCAGGACGACTAGGATCGCACCCTAACTTAACTTTTAGAGGGGTCTTAGTTTTAATGGATTTCTCTATTTTTTTTGCTAATTCTTCCTCAGGTAGAATTTCTTCAGTACCTATCCTAATTAAATCCATTTGCTCATTTAAAGATGGAAATACACTCATTATATTTTTCCTTTTAAGTTTCTATCAATACTTCTTTTTGTTTCTTTTTCTTTGATATCGTGTCTTTTGTCCCATTTCTTTTTACCTTCACCAAGACCAAATTCTAGCTTAGCTTTACCATTCTTAAAATATATTCTTAATGGAATTAATGTTTTACCTTTTTCATTAACCATTTTTTTTATTTTAAGAATTTCTTTCTTATGCATTAATAATTTTCTATCAGATGTTGGGTCATGACTAGCATAACCAGCATTTTCATAAGAACTAATATTCATTCCAATAATAAAAACTTCATTGCTAAATATTCGCACATACGCTTCTTTAATACTAACTTTATTATTTCTAATAGACTTTATTTCTGTCCCAGATAAAACTATTCCAGATTCATACTTTTCAATGATTCTGTAATCGTGGGTAGCTTTTCTATTTGTAGCAACAACCTTTATTCCCATATGAATAATATAATATTAAGAAATCAAAAAAAAGAATGTATTGTTAAAATAGTTTAGAAGTTTAAAATTCAGAGGATGCTATTACTTCTATAATCCAATCATCATCATCAGATATACCCCATTTATCTAAAATCTGTTTTACAGATTTTTTACTAAAGGTATCATTATCTATTTCCATCTCTATAACACCTACCTCAATAGAAATTTCTGCAGAAGAAACACTACTAAGAGTATTTAGATCACTTTCAAGCTGTTCTTTATTAGATTTTAAATTATCAGAATTAACAGAAATTGAAAGTAGAGTATCAGGATAATTATTAAAAAAAGTATTTTTCATAAAAAATGAAAGCACTAGAAGAGCTGAAGCGAGGATTAAAGTGTCTGTAAGTAGTTTATTTCTCATATAATTAACCTAGATTAAGTTAAGATAAACTTAATATACAAAGCAAGCATTTAGTTAAAGTAATTTATTAAGTGATGCTTATAAGTTAAAAAACGTCTAATTAACCTCTATAGTCTCGTCAACAAAGTGAAGCATATAAGATCCTAACAATAATAAAACTAAAACTACAGACACCCCAAGTCTTTGAGCAACTACCCCACTAACATCAAAATATGTTAATGCAATGTATGTGACTTGAGCAAGTAAAAATGGACCTAAAAAAGCTGTAATTTTTCCTGAAAACGCAAAAAATCCAAAAAATTCATTTTGTTTTTTTTTGGGAGAAAAACGACTCATCAAAGATCTACTTGATGATTGATTTGGACCACTAGAAAAACCAACTAAAATACCAGCTATCCAAAAATAAGACTCACTATCAAAATATAAAGAATAAATTGAAAATTTAGGAAAAGTATCAGCAAAAACCACCATACCAGTTGCAATAATTAGTAAAAAATTAGAAATTTGAATTGTCTTTTTAGGACCTATCTTATCATCTATAAAACCCATTAAAAAAGCCCCTATTCCTGCAGACACACCTAAAGCAATACCAAAAATTAACATTTTTTGTAAATTAAAATCATAGACCCCTTTAGCTATGATTCCTCCAAATGAAAATATGGTAATTAATGCATCGTTATAAAATAATCTTGCAATTAAAAACCGTACAGTATTTTTAATTTTTCTAATATCTTGAAATGTATTAAATAATTGACCAAAGGAGTCTTTAAGTAATTTTGAATTTAGTTTTCTTTTTCTATCATCTTTATCTAACCATAAAAAAGTTGGAATTGAAAAGAAAAAAAACCATAATGCAACTAAAATATTCATACTCCTGTAATTCTGACCATACTCAGTTGAAATACCAAACATTGGCTGTTCTGGCAAGGCTATTGTTACAAGACCCACAACTAAAGCTAAAAGTCCTCCTAAATAACCAAAGGCATATCCATAACCTGAAATTTTACCCATATTTTCTTTATTAGATATCAACGGAACATAAGCATTGCAAAATACACAGCCCATCTCAAATGCAACATTAGCGATAATAAATAAAAATAATGCTGTATATATATCACCTGATTTAGGAAAAAATAGTAAAATAGAAAAAATAATACAAACCCAAGTCCAAAATAATAAAAATGTTTTTCGATATCCACCCTGATCTGCAACAGCTCCCATTATAGGAGATAATAAAGCAATTATAATTGCACAAACAGTTACAGCATTACCCCAATACACTTGACCAATACTCGAATCGCCAACAATATAATCTGAAAAAAATGCAGAATAAATAAACGTAACTACTATTGTAGTAAATGCAGAATTAGCAAAATCATAAAAACACCAACCTAATATAGTCTTGTTATCTTTAGTCATTTTTGTTCCTAATTAGTTTGATTATATCTTGAAAACCCTTAAAAGAAAAAATAAAAAACATTACCAAGAATCCGGTCATACCTAATATAAAAAGTGCCTGCCATAATAATTTCCATGTCATTTTAATTCTCCTTTATTTGGAAAAACAATTGAACCAAATATCATCATAAAAATAGTGATAGCAATACTCATTAAACCCATTTGTGCGCCTGTGATAGAAGGTAAAATTAAAACTCTGATAGGTTCTAAACCTAATAGCGCTGACAAACCACCAACAAGAGCTAACATTGCACCCATTTCTGATGCTTTTTCCCAATAAAGTCCTGCAATAAGCACCGTTATAGCACCAGAAAAATAAATCGCTCCTGTTACTCCTAAATAATCCCAAATAGCATCACTACCCTTATAAAATAAACCCCATAAAAGTATATAGATAGCAAGCATAAAAATAATAACTCGACTAATATTTATTTTTTTCTTAGATGAAAGCTCACGCTTTGATAATGGATCTATAATATCATTAGTAATAATTGTACTCCAGCATAATAAATAACTATCATGAGTACTCATAAAAGCTGATAGCATTCCAGCTGTAACTAAACCTAATAAACCAACAGGAAGAATAGAACGGAGATATTCAGGCATTAAAGTTTTCTCTGTATTTGTTATTGTCCCATCAAAATATATAAAAGCACATATACCAATAAAACATGGAATCATAAAACGTATTAGAAATGAAATAGATGACCAAATATACTGCCTTTTAACTGTTTCTGAATCTTTCATTGTTAAAGCTCTTGTTATAGCTGTAGGCCACACAACAGCGCTTACAAAAGCTAAAATAATCTGCCATACTACATATGTAGAACCTTTAGAAATAAAAGGATTATAAACAGATTTCTTTTCATTAGCAGCCAAAATTTCAATGGTATCAAAAATATTGCTCCAACCAAGAATATATATAGAATAGAATGTGGTAAATATTAATCCTAACGATAAAACAATAAATTGAAAATAATCTGTTACAATAACAGAAAGCAT
>JAAZYZ010000110.1 GCA_014239355.1 Fidelibacterota bacterium | reverse complement strand
TCAGGTAAAAGAAGTTTTAATTAAATAATTCATTATAATAATTTAGTAAAAAAAAGTAATGTCTATGAAAGAATAATATTGATTAAAGTAACTACATCTAAAACATTTATAGTCCCATCAAGATTAACATCGGCATTAGATATTTCATCACTATTTCCTAAAATAATACTTACCAATATAACTACATCAAGAACATTTATTGTGTCATCAGAATTTATATCACCTAAAATTTGATTTCTATAGATAGAAAAAGAGTAATTTTTTTGGTCATAATCATGATATATTGGTTGAATATCAAAATAAAAATTTGTTATATCTGAAGTATAGTTTGCATCAAAACTCAATTGAATTTCAGAGTAAGGGTCAATAAAAATTTCTTGAGATTCAATGCTATCAAACCACCCTTGACTATCATTCATAGAATATCTATATAATTGTTTATAGCCCGATTTATTTGATATTATTAATTTGAGAATATTTTCAGATAAATAAATTCCTGATTCTGATTCATTAGTTTGATAATTGTCAAAAATAACTGAATATGCATTAGGATGAATGGAAGGTATACGAAATGTTCTATAATTACCTGCAGGATCTCCACCTCCAGTAATATTATATGAAGCATCCCATACAAGTTGCTGATCAGATGTTACTTCTAATGCATGACCGCCAGAACCAACCGTATTTATTAATTTATTACCATTTGGGAGTGTTTGAACACTACCCATCCATGGTCCAAATAAATAGTTAGGCAAGGTATATTCCCAAATCATTTCACAATAAGTGTTATCAATTACTCTAAATTCTAAAGCTCTAGTAGTTTCACTTTCTCCAAACAATTCGCTTAAATTACCATTGTCAAATAATGTAATATTACCATTATCCAATAAGTTGACATTGTGCTGCCAAGTAAAACCTAAATCAGTACAGATGTGTTCATCTCCAGTATTATATTCAGATGGCATACCAATCATCCAAATTATATCACCAGATGGGTAATCTATTTTTGTAACTCTAGATAAATGTCTAGAAGAAAAATATATTACACTTTCTTCTTCATCAAAATAAAATGCATTAGAATGCATCCAATCAAATGCACCTTCAAAATATGCATTCCACCATGTGCCTCCATAAAGATCAAAATCATTCATTGAAAAATGATCAAACGGATTCCACCTCCACACTTCATTACTGTTTTCATCCCATTCAACTATAGCCTGTCCATACCAAGGAAATTCAATAGTCTCTCCATCTGCGCTATACCCTAATGCTCTGTATAAATTTGTCCAGTCCCCAATTGGTATAGGTCCTTGTTGATACTCCTGTGCAAATCCCATGTAATTTCCATTTGAAATAGATTTTACTTCATGCACATCTATATAAAGGTCTTCCGGCCCTTGCCATTGATATTGATTATCATAATTTATAACTGAGCCAGTATTATCAGGGAAATTATTAAAACTACAACCTGATACTTGACCGTACTCATTTATATGATTCATTATAAAATTTTTATTGTAATCATTCCAAATTTCTTTTCCATTTTTATCAAAAACTATACTTCGATTATCATCAGATAAATCGCCCATAATAGTGAGTCCATCATAAATTAATTCATCTTCTAAAATAATAGTTTCAATTCCATTTTGTCCAGTATTACTTCCTCTAGTCCTAAATAAACGTTCATCAATCCAATCACCATATGAATCATCACTATAAATAGGTTTTACTCTCCAATAATAAGTATTATTCCAATCAATTTGACCATCTTGAAAAATATATACAATATTATCTATATTGGAATCTAAAATAATATTTGAAAAATTAGAGCTTGTTGATACTTGAATATTATATAATTCAGCATCAGGTTCTTGTTCCCACTCAAATAGCACATGAAGATAAGAAATGTACTGTCCTGAAGATGGCTTTAACAAGTCTGCCATTAAAAATGAAGTAATCACAATTATATAAATAAAAAAGTAATTAATTATTTTCATATTTTAATCCTTATAAATAAAAAAATGAGTGATGATAAATTAAGTAAAATAAAATAAGTAAAGATGTTAAAAATTGTAATTACAAGCTAGTTTGAACGAGTGTTTATTTCTGTATTTATAGAACTAATAAACTCATCCAATGAAAGTGAACCTTGATCACCTGAAAATTTTCTTCTTACTGAAATAACTTTACCTTCGACTTCTTTTTCACCAATTATAATCATAATAGGAATTTTATTTAACTCAGCTGTTCTAATTTTTGCACCCATTTTTTCATTTCTTGTATCAATTTTAACTCTAATATTCTGTTCTCTTAACTGATTGTAAACTGAATCTGCATAATTATTGAATTTATCTGAAATAGGAATAATAATCATTTGAACAGGAGTTAACCATAGTGGAAAGTTACCCGCATAATGTTCTATTAAAAACCCAATGAAACGCTCATGAGTTCCAAGAGGAGCTCTATGAATGCATAAAGGTGTTTTATTTTCATTCTTATTATCAATATAAGTTAAATTAAATTTAGATGGAACTGCAAAATCTACCTGATTTGTAGCTAAGGTGAATTCTCTACCTATTGCACTCCAAACTTGAACATCAATTTTAGGACCATAAAAAGCAGCTTCACCAGGAATTTCAACAAAATTTAATTTTCCATCTTGTAAAGATTCACGTACAAGGTTTTCAGTTTTAATCCAAAGTTCAGGTTCATCTACATATTTTTCACCAAGTTTATCTGGATCATGAAGGCTTAGTCTCATTTCATATTTTTCTATTCCAAAAATTTCAAAATATTTTAGATACATTTTACATACTGCTAAAAACTCTTCTTTAAATTGATTCTCTGTACAGTAAATATGTGCATCATTCATTTGCATACTTCTAACTCTCATCAAACCAAATAATTGACCTGATTTTTCATATCTATAACAAGTACCATATTCAGCCAATCGTAGTGGTAATTCTTTATAAGTTCTAGGAGAACTTGCATAAATTTTATGATGATGAGGACAATTCATTGGTTTTAAATAATAATGATTTCCATCAATATCCATAGCTGGAAACATACTATCTTTATAATGAGATAAATGCCCTGATTTTTCATATAAAGCACCTTTTGTAATATGGGGGGTTTTAACTCTATCATATCCGGCTTTTTCTTCTGTTTCCTTAGCTAATTTTTCAAGTTCTTCAATAATAACAGTTCCATTTGGTAGCCATAAAGGTAATCCTGGACCAACCTCTTCATCAAAGGTGTAGATTTGCATCTCTTTACCAATTTTACGGTGATCTCTTTTCTCTGCTTCTTTGAGCATATTAAGATATGTTCTTAATTCTTTATCTGTTCTCCAACATGTGCCATAAATTCTAGTTAGCATTTCATTATTTTCATCACCACGCCAATATGCTCCAGATATTTTCATTAGTTTAAAAGATTTACCAATATGTCTAGTTGTAGGTAAATGAGGGCCTCTACATAAATCAAGCCATTTTCCTTGTTTGTAAATAGTAATTTCTTCATCTTCAGGTAAATCATGTATAATTTCTGATTTATATGTTTCACCTATTTTATTAAAATAATTTATAGCTTCTTTACGATCCCATACTTCACGTTCAAAAGAAATCCCCTGATCAATAATTTCTAACATTTTATTTTCAATCTTTTCCAAATCTTCAGATAAAAATGGTTTTTTAAATGAAAAATCATAATAAAAACCATTATCTATAGCTGGGCCAATCGTAACTTGTGTCCCAGGATAAAGCTCTTGAACAGCCTCAGCCATAACATGTGCACAATCGTGTCTAATAATTTCTAAAGCAATATCAGCATCTTTTTTGAGAATTTTTAAATCTGAATCTTTATTTATTGGAAATGATAAATCACGTAATTTTCCATTTAATTCTATAATAATAGACTGCTTAGCAAGACCGCTTGAAATACTTTCTGCTATTTCCATCCCAGTTATCCCTGAAGGTTTTTTTAATACTGTACCATCAGGTAAGGTTATTTTAATCATTTCTTTACTCATATATTATTTGCTTCTCCATACTGTACCATTTGGAGTATCTTCAATTTCAATACCTAATTCAGCTAATTTATCACGAATTTCATCAGCTTTATTAAAATCTTTAGATGATCTAGCTTCATTTCTTTTATTAATTAAATTTTCAATAAATTCACTATCTAAATTATCTTGTGTTTGACCTATTCCCAACCATTTTTTTGGTGATTTTTGTAATATACCAAAAACTTGAGCTGCAGCCAAAAATTCAGTTTTAAACTTTATTTGTTCATTTACTTTAGTAGATGCAGATAATTTTTTTGAAATTTCATTAATTTCTGCCAAAGCTTTTGAAGTATTTAAATCATCACACAATGCATTTAAAACTTGTTCTGGACATTTATTTAGAAGTTCTTCATTTACATCTATATTTGATACTTTATTAAGAATTCTATAAAATTTATCTAATGTATTTTTTGATTGCTCAATAGTCTCACTTGTCCAGTTTATAGATTGTCTATAGTGGCCTGAAAGAAGTGCTAATCTTAGAACTTCTCCATCACACTTTTTTAGATAATCTCTAATATAAAATATATTACCAAGAGATTTAGACATTTTTTCGCCATCAATATTTAGCATAGCATTATGTAACCAATATTTTGAAAAAATTCCTGGGTCTTTATCTTCATTATGTGCTCCACAGCTCTGAGCAATTTCATTTTCATGGTGAGGAAAAATTAAGTCCATTCCTCCGCCATGAATATCAAAAGGTAATCCTAAACTTTGCTCAGCCATAGTCGAACATTCTAAGTGCCATCCAGGACGACCAAAACCCCAAGGAGATTCCCAACCTGGCTGATTCTCTGTACTTGGTTTCCATAATACAAAATCACCTGCATTTTTTTTATATGAAGCAACCTCTACTCTACTACCTGCTAATTGATCTTCAATATTTCTTCCAGATAGTTTTCCATATGCAGAATATTTTGTAACATCAAAAAGTACATGCCCATCTTCTGCATAAGCTGTTCCATTATTAATCATTTTTTTTACTAAATCAATCATTTTATTTATAAAATCAGTTGCATGAGGTTGGATATCTGGTTTTAAAACACCTAATGAATTCATATCTTCATTATAAATTTTTTCATATTTTTGAGTGATAGTATTAATTGGCTCCCCAGATTCGATAGAAGCATTTATAATTTTATCATCAATATCTGTAATATTTGATACATAAGTAACCTTTGGATATAATTGTCTTAAAACACGAACTAATAAATCACTTACAACTGCTGGCCTAGCATTTCCTATGTGAGCATAGTTATATACTGTTGGACCACATGTATACATTCTTACATGATTTGAATCTACAGGAGAAAACTCTTCTTTTTCCCTAGTTAAAGTATTATGAATTAATAATTTAGAGCTAATGGTACTTACCCTTACTTATCAGGATTAATGATTGATAAAAATTGGTTCCACTGACTATCATCTTTAAATTTTCCGCTAGCTTCAATTGTGACAGTACTACTTGTAATATCTTTAATCCCACGTGATGATACACAAAGATGATCAGCATCTATTATAAGACCTACATCTTCTGTTTTTAAAACTGACTTTAACTCATTGAATATTTGAACCGTCATACGTTCTTGAACTTGAGGCCTTTTTGAGAAATAATTTACAATACGATGCATTTTTGATAATCCAATTACTTTTCCTGATGATATATAACCAATATGTGCTTTGCCAATAATTGGTAAGAAATGATGTTCACAGTTAGAATAAAATGTAATATTTTTCTCTATTATCATTTTATCATATTCATATTTATTTTCAAATAAAGATGGAATTGGTTTGTTAGAGGGATTAAGTCCAGAACACATTTCTTTAACATACATTTTAGCAACTCGATAAGGAGTTCCTTTTAGACTATCATCATCTAAATCTAAACCAAGTATTAACATAATTTCTTTAAAATGAGATTCAATACGTTCAATTTTTTCATCATCTGATAAATCAAATGCATCATCCAAGATTGGTGTATCTAAATTAGTTAAAATATGATTATCACCATCATCTTCTATCTTTTTTCTAATTGAATCTAAAACCTCAAAATCATCAGATAAATTTTTAGACATTTTTAAACCTTATTAATCATTAATTTTATTATATTTATAATATAAAATATATCACAGTTAAATAACGATACAAAATAGTAAAGGTGTATGAAAATAAATTCAAATTTATTTAAGAGAATATCAATTTTTAGTTTATTTTGGTTTTCCTTTTTTGGGTATTTCATAATTGCAATCTTAATAGAGTCAATACCCTGCCCTAATTGGATATCTAATATAGATAAACATATTCCATTTATTTGGTGGATGATTATTCCATATTATTCATATTATATTTTATTGATTCTTCCTCCATTTATAATTAAAGATGAAAACAAAATAAAATTATTGACTAAAACTTTAATTGAAACAGCAATATTCTGTTATGTCATATACATCATTTGGCCAATCAGCTCATCTAATGTATTAGAACAGATTACTCCAAACTCTGTAAGTTTTTTGCATAATTTTATCACATTTGAATTTTTATATCAAAATGCATTACCTTCAATGCATGTATCAGTAACTACAACTATAGGACTAGCTATATCAAAATATCAAATTAAATATAAAAATTTAATGTTGATAATGATTTTAGGAATATTTTTAGCTACATTTTTAATTAAACAACATTACTTATTAGACTCAATAACAGGATTAATACTTGGTTATATAGCTTTTATTAGATATAAATATTTAACTAATTTTTAGTACCATTTATTGTTGCAATAATTTTACGTGAATGAGAGTGATTCCGATGCTCACATAAATAAATTCCCTGCCATGTTCCAAGACTTAATCTTCCATCAGATATTGGAATAGTTAAACTATTGCCGATAGTCGTAGATTTTATATGTGCTGGCATATCATCAGGGCCTTCCATAGTATGTTGATAAAAGGGTGCATTTTCAGGTATACTATGATTAAAATGTTGTTCTAAATCTTGCCTAACTGTTGGGTCTGCATTTTCATTAATAGTCAATGATGCAGAGGTGTGTTTTATAAATAAATGAAGGATTCCTACTTTAAATTTATTTATTTCAGGAATTTGACTCATAATTTGATCTGTAATAAGTACAAAACCTCTTTGTGATTCTGAAATAGTAATTGTTTTTTGAAACCAATCCATTAAAGCTCTTTCATATATTCAAGACTAAATGGCACCGGTTTAAATCCTAATGCTACATTTATTTTATACATTGGATTATTTTCTTCATTATCAGTTCTTATTTCTGTGATTCCCTTTTTTAAGAGTGCTTCTATTGCTTTTATTTTCAGAGCTGTAGCAATTCCCTGTCTTCTAAATTCTCTTATTACACCAAGCCCCCCTGTCCATCCTTTGTGTGGTTCAGATTTTGGGTAAACTTCTATATCTGTGGAACCTATATACTGCTCATCTTTAACAGCAATAATATCAACACCATAATAATTATTATAAATATTAAGACACACCTTTTTCCATTGGTCAAAAGGCATACGTGTAGGCTTTAATCCATCTGGATGGGGAATGTCTTGATCTAATATCCATTCTAATTTTTCTAATTTTTGAAAGTGATTTGGAAACTCTTTCATTTCATCTCTAGAATCATAAAATCGTATTCCTTCTGATTCTAACTTATCAATTAAAGATTTGTGTTTTTGAGTATTAACCTCTCTAATATCACAGGAATATTCACGATTTGTTTGAGCTAATTTAAAATTATGATCAATTAATAAATTTTGATGGTTTCTATAATTTGGATGCTCATAAATATTAGAAAAAAGTTTATTACAATCAAAACATTTAACTTCATTAAGCATTTCTTGATATAAAAGTTCTCTATATCCATGATTATTATACTGAGGATTGATTACAATATTAAAGAAACTGGTCTGACTATTTTCATCTCTACCTTGAGCATAATAAAGAAGACCAATGAGTTTATTATCATTATAAAGTAATAACCTATTTCTAATAATACTTTTATCTCGTATTGCCCAATCATTTTTATCTTCATCGGAATGGTCAATAGAATCATGGTTAACAAGATTACGGATTCTTGCTATTTCTTCAAATTCTAAATTGGTAGCCGTGAATTTTTTGATTTTAATCATAGAATATACTAACTCAAAATCTTGAGTTAATCAATTAGGAATAATTAAATATATATTTAATTAATGTTTACTTATCTGAATCAATTGAGTCTTTAATGTCATTCTTAGCATCTTTAAATTCCTTTAAGCCTTTGCCTAAACCTTTGGCAAAATCTGGAATTTTCTTTGCACCAAATAACACAAGAACAACCAATACGATAACTACTACCTCGGTAGTGCCAAGCATTGCATACTGCATATTTACCCCTTACAAAATACTATATAATATAAATATTTTTACTATTATTCAGATTTAAATATTAGGGAATGAAAAATTAGATGTAAAACTAATAAACTATAGTGGAACTACATTAGTTGCGACAGGACCTTTTTCACCTTCACCAACTTCATACTCAACATCTTGTCCATCTTTTAAGGTTTTAAAACCTTCCATTTGAATACTGCTCATGTGTACAAAAAGATCTTTACTATCACCACCTTCTTCTGGCGATATAAAACCATAACCTTTTTGGTTATTAAACCATTTGACAGTACCTTTTAATGTGTCAGCCATCTGTTGTCTTCCTTTCTATTTCAATTATACAACTGTACAATTTACATTTAGAATCTAACTAATCCAAAAAAGTTTTTATTTTGCACAACACTGTTTAGTACAATCAGCACCACACTGTTTAGCTACTTTTGCACTACTACACTGTTGAGACTTAGAACTATCGCAAGAACTAGAACAACTATTTGAACAACAAGTCATCATCATTACTCCATATGTAAATATAGCTAAAAATGCAAATTTCCATATTAAGTTTAATTTATCTTTTAAATCCATCTTTATACTCTCCTTTTTATTTTATTCAAGAATGATATTAATTAGTGTAATCACATCTAATACATTCAATATTTCATCATTATTAAAATCAGCAATGTCACTATATTGCTGAGATAAAACTAAATTTACAAGTAAAATAACATCTAATACATTTAAAAGATTATCATTATTTAAATCCCCTTCATTAGATGTTAACTTATATAATCTTTGTCCACCACAAAAAAATAATTCGTTGTTTTCATCAACTCCAAAAGAAGTAATATTAATATTAGTTCTTATAATATCCTCATTAATATAACCTCCATTATCAGATGATTGTAAAGCCCAAATATCACCAGTACACCAGTCACCATAAATATATTTACCTCTTAGTGTAAATATATTACTTCCTCTATATACATAACCTCCAGTTACTGAGCATACATTATCAACATATAATTCATATTCCCAAATTGGTAATTCAAAATCATCTAGATTGCAATCTGTCCCTGGAGGATAACAATGAGATGCTTCCATTTCGTTCCATCCATAATTAAGTCCAGGGTAAATAATATCGATTTCTTCCCAGGCATTTTGCCCTACATCAGCTGCCCATAATAAATTAGTCTCAGGATCAAAACTAAACCTCCAAACATTCCTTAATCCATATGCATATATCTCAGGTCTTGCATTTTGAATATTAATAAATGGATTATCATTTGGAATACTATAATTCATACCATTTAATTCATTGTCAACATCAATTCGGATAATTGTACTAAGCAAAGTAGATAAATCTTGACCATTATCTTGAGGATCGCCAGCTGAGCCGCCATCACCAAAACTAATATATAAATAACCATCATTACCAAATTCCATCTGACCACCATTATGATTGGTATAAGGTTGATTTACTTCTAAAATTACCTCAGAAGAAAAATAATCAGCTTCATTTGGATTCTCTGGGTCAACTGAGTATCTTGCAATTACGTTACGTTTTGGACCATAATCAGTATAATTAACATAAAAATAGCCATTTTCATTATAATTAGGATGAAATGCTAAGCCCAATAAACCTTCTTCTGTATAGCCTCCATCTTGATCAACAATCGATCTAATATCTAAAAAGGTTTGTGCACTATTTATATTACTATCATTATTAAATACCTTAATTCTACCTTCTTGCTCTACTACAAAAAGACGATTACTACCATCACCTGCATGATGAATTCCAACAGGATCAACAAAGGTTAAATTTTGAAAAGCATTCTCAAATTGATATTCAGAAAATATAAAGGAAATTAGTATATATGATATAAATCGTAATATATGCTTTTTTAACATTGAATTATTTTAACTCCTATCTATTTAAAACTATATTAATTAAAATTGATAAATCAAGAATATT
>JAAZYZ010000109.1 GCA_014239355.1 Fidelibacterota bacterium | reverse complement strand
ATTAATTGAATCAATAATATTAGTAGCAGATTTATTACCCATTCTATCTAAGCTAGATATTTGTGAATGTAATAATTCAAAAATATCTGCAATATTTTTTACTAATTTATTTTGAATTAATAGTTGAACTATTTTTTCTCCCAAACCATCTATATCCATACAATTTTTTGAGACAAAATGTTTGATTCCTCCCTCTAATTGTGCTTGGCAGGATTGATTTAAACACCTTAAAACCACCTCACCTTCTTTTTTGTCACACACTGTGTCACAACTTGGACATATTTCAGGTATAATATATAGCTTACTGTTTGGTATACGTTTTTCAATAATGACTTTTACAATCTCTGGTATTACATCACCAGCTCTTTGTACAATGACGGTATCACCTATTCTTACATCCTTTTTATTAATTTCATCTTGATTATGTAAGGTAGCATTTGAGACTATTACCCCACCTACATTTATTGGGTTTAATTGTGCAACCGGAGTAATAGCTCCTGTACGCCCAACACTTGTAATAATATTATTTATTACTGTAGTAGCTTGTACAGCCTTTAATTTTGCAGCTATAGCCCATCTAGGTGAACGGCTTCTTGTCCCTAATATTGTTTGATCTTGATAGGAATTTATTTTAAATACCACACCATCTATGTCATATGTTAAATTATCTCTCATAGATTCAATATGTTGATAATATTGATTTAAAAATTTTATTCCTATTCCAACCTGTATTTCAGGATTAACAGGAAAACCCCATTTTGGCAAGGTTTTCAAAAATTCTAATTGAGAATTAAATTTAATACCTTCAATATAGCCCGGAGCATAGCAATAAATACGTAATGGTCTAGTAGCTGTAATTTTTGGATCAAGCTGTCTTAAGCTTCCAGCAGCACAATTACGTGGATTAGCAAATATTGAATCTCCAACTTTTATTCTTTGTTTATTTAAATTTTCAAAATCAGTATGATTAATAAAAACTTCTCCTCTAACTTCTAATATAGAGGGGATAGTGTAGTCATTATTTAAATATAATGGAATGGCTTTAATTGTTTTTAAGTTTTCTGTAATATCCTCTCCAACATTTCCATCTCCTCTTGTTGATCCTTGTATAAATTGTCCATTTTCATAAACTAATTCTACAGCTAATCCATCTAATTTGGGTTCTCCTACATATTCAATACTTTTATTTAGTCCTTTTTTCATTTGAGTATTGAATAATTCTAATTCATCATTATTCATAGCATTGGATAGTGACAATAAGGGGATTCTATGATTTACTTGATTAAATTTTGACAAAGGTTCTGCCCCGACACGTTGTGTAGGAGATTTTAGAGACACTAATTTTGGATATTTTGTTTCTAAAATTTGAAGTTCTTTCAAAAGTATATCATATTCATAATCTGAAATAATTGGATTATCATATACATAATATTGCATATTATGATAATTAATTTTTTCTATTAAGGAATCAATCTTATTTTTCATCTCTTTCATTTCGATATTATCTCTACAATTATTGTATTAAAAAGATTAAATATTGGATATTAAAAATACTGTTTTTCATGTCTAAATTTACTGATTTTCAACTAAGTGTTTATAATCATTTTTTAATTTTTGTGTTATATTAAAATCAGATTTCCAACCATTCCATTGGCAAGGCAAAACACCAATAGCAGATGATGTTATAAACGCCTCATCCATATTATTTATAGTTTCAAAATTAATAGGGGACGTTTCTACTTTATAGCCTCTTAACCATGCTAATCGAATTATTTTTTGTCTGGTAATTCCATTTAGTATACCTAAATCAGTAGAGGGAGTATAAATTATTTGATCTCTAATAAAAAATATATTTCTAATTGCTCCCTCTGTAATCAAATTATCTTGATTATAAAAAATAGGTTCAAATGCACCTTCTGCTTTAGCATCTTTTTGAGCCATAAAATTACCCATATAAGATAGAGATTTATACATAGGATTAAATCTGAGGATTGGATATAATTTTTCTTGATAAAATACTATTTTAACGAAAGGTGTATTTATTATTGGTAATTCCCTAATAAAAATATAATATTCTACATCACTCCAACATTCTGACACAGGACAGACAATAATTTTAATTAAACCCTCATTAATATTATTATTATCTATTACTTTTTGTGCATTTAAATAAATTTTATCTTTATTAAGTTTATGTAAATCAAAAAAATGATTAGCAAATAATCTATCCATATGTTCATCAAAAAAAAGCATTTGATTATTATTAAATTTTATGGTTTCAAAAATTCCAATCCCCTGCAACCAGTTTTCATTGATTGTGATTGTGTTAGAATTTATTAGTTGGCCTTTAAAATATGATATCATAATAATGGATCCAAAATTTTGCTTTTTTGTTGTGCTTCATTCCATTCTTCTTGTGAAATAGAATCCCAGACTATCCCACCACCAATACCATATTCATAGTTATTATTTTCTCTTAATAACGTTCTAATACATATATTAAAATTCATGTTACCATTTGGAGTAATATAGCCCGCGCTCCCAGTATAAATTTTACGTGGTTCTAATTCTAATTCATCAATAATTTTCATTGCGCTTTCTTTTGGTGCTCCTGTAATAGAACCTCCTGGGAAAAGAGCTTTTAAAATTTCTACCTCTTTTATATTTTGTTTTAGTTTACCTTTTATTTTAGTCACCATGTGATGGATTGTTTCAAACGTTTCAATTGCATACAATTTATTTACTTTGATACTTTGTAATTCACAAATTTTGCCTAAATCATTGCGCATTAAATCTACAATCATTAAGTGTTCAGCTTTATCTTTTCCACTATTTTGTAATTCTAATTTCAGTTTTGAATTAATAATTTTATTTGATGAGCTAGGCCTTGTCCCTTTAATTGGAGCTGTCTCAATTATTCTATTTTTAACTTTTAAAAATGATTCAGGGGAAAGTGATAAAATCTCAAAATCATCACCTTTCATAAAAAACCCTTCTTTAGGCTTCGCAATTTTTCTTAGGAGTTGATATAATGTAAATGGAGAAACATTATTTGAATCAAATATTTTTTTATCAGTAAAATTAATTTGATATACATCTCCATTTTTTAAATAATTTTTAATACAATCAATTTTAGAATTGTAATTTTTCAAAGATAGTATATCTTTATTAAGTTTTAATTTTTCTTTTTTAATACTACTATCAATGTTATTCAAATCATATTCTTTAATTATTTTAGGTTTACAAAACCATAAATAAGGGAAAGAATTATTTAATTTTTTGTTAAAGTTGATATGATTATAAATATGCTGTTTAAATTCATATGATATAAATCCAACACATGCAATTTTTTGATTGGAGGAATCCTTTTTCCATTGATCAATAGTATTTTGCAATACTGTATTCCAATCATCTTGAATTAATTTATTATTTAAATATATTCCAGAATTTTTAATTTGCAGAATTTCTTCAAACCCCCAAATTGCATAACGTTTATTTTTATAATTAAATGAATCAATTAGTATATCAGGCTCTCCATATTGAAGGACCAACTTTTTAAGGCTTGGCATCTAGAACTCTTTTTTTACTTTTTCCAAAAGTAGTGTAACTAAAATATTTTGGGGATGTAATTGCATATGAGAAAATATGTTTTTCATTAATTAATTTATTCAATCCTATTTGTTTTACTTCAGACAATAAGCATTTATTTTTCATGCCATCAATACGTCTTACAATTTTAGGTATATTTGGTATGTTCCAATCTAAATGATTAGCAATTAATTGGAATAAACACATAATGGAGTCTTCATCCCAATCAGGATTAATCACTAATTCTTTATTTATAATATTTAAAAAATTACTCTTTAATTTCCCAAATGCTTTCATTGAATTAATAGATAATAATGAGGGATATAATAATTGATCAATTGAATGATCAAATGATTTAGAATTGACATCTGTAAATAACTTCTTCCAATTAAAACCCGGTAATTTTTCAATCCAATTTTGACAGTTTTGATTATAATTTTGCCATTTTAACCAAGTAGCGTCAGTATTTAAAATTAATAGCTTAGCCATCATATCCTTTGGAACATCAACTTTATATAACCAAGTTAAAAAAATTAAAGTAGAAAATGGGAATTTAGATTTAAAAGAATTAGCTGTTAATCCATCTAATATATTTGGGTTACAAGATGTTTCAAATCCATCAGGGATAAACCCATCAACAGAAACTATATGGCCACCAATAGCTTTACCTTGCTTTGGAAGAATATTTAAATCTACCCAAATAATTTCTTTCTTTTTCTTAATTGCTTGTTCAGAAACCCATAAAGATTCATGGTTATAATATCCTACCAATTCCCAATCTAAAAGATGTTTTAATAGTGCAGCACACAATAATCCATCATAGCTTGAGGATATGACCATGGGCATTTTTTTCTTTTTTAACCAAGGATATGTTTTAAAAATATTTTTTGTATCGAAAATCATATATTAAGATTCATGAATGTCATTATATTATACTCATAAATATAAAAGATTATTTAATATAATAAAATAGAGGTAATTATGAATTGCATCAAAAATAAAGTATACATTTTACTATTATTAATAACTTATGCATTTCCATTAGGAGGGATTGGAGTTTCTTTTCTTAATAATATAATTTCTTATGATGGAACTGAGAGTGATGGAAATTTTAATTTATCTTATCAAGATAATGGTTTAGAGAGTGGAGGTAATATTTTTATTTATTTTGATGCTTTGCCAATGGATTTAGTAATTGAATATAGTAAAGAAGTAAAATGGCAGGAGTTAAATTTAACTATAGATTTTAATGATAATGAGTTTACAAATCCATCATATGCTGGTAGGAGTTCAGACTATTTAACAATCAGAAAAGATATTATAGACTTGTCTATTCCAGTTTTAGCTAAAGTAGCTTTAAGCTTTGGTGGCGGTATAAATAAGCATGAATCTATTGTTCCTTCTATAGCGTTACTAAAGGATATTTATGATGTAGATGATATCGATAATTTATATAATGAAGCAGAAGAAGTGTGGGATAAAAATGCTATTTATGATGCATTAACGGACCATGCTATGGATGCATCTGGATTACATATTCAATGTGGTGTTCAGGCTAAAGTTTTAATGCTTAATGCTTTTATAAACGCAAAATATACTTTTATCATTAAGGATGATAATAATAGTATTCAAAATTTTCCTGGATTTACTATTGGTTTAGCTTATGGTATTTAAGATAAAAAGAATAATTATTTTTATAATATGCTCCATATGTCTATCTCAAGATATTATTGGAGAAGGCCTATATGGTGATGATTTAATAGATCATCTTATTGATAATTATAAGACGTCTAATGTGTTGAGTTATAATGGTGCACGCGATGCAATGTATGGATATATTGATAATGATAATGGTAGTGTAGAATGTATATATACAGAATTTAGTGTAGATAATGTGCCCAATAACAATCCTAGACCTTATGTACATGAAAACGGTCTAAATTGTGAGCACCTATGGCCACAAAGTATGGGAGCTGATAATTCTCCAATGAAGAGTGATATTCACCATCTAAGGCCATGTAAAGAGAATGTAAATAGTTCAAGGGGCAATAAACCATATAATGAATCAAATGATAGTCAAACTCAAACATGGTATTGGTTAGAGTATCAATTTAATAATCCTCCGAGTCAAAATATTGATAAATATTCTGAAAGCGCATCTAGTGTTTTTGAGCCTCGCGAAGAGGTTAAAGGGGATGTTGCAAGAGCAATGTTTTATTTTTATACCATGTATTCAAATGTTGCGGACGATATATTTTTTGAACTACAAAAAGATATTTTATATGAATGGCATCAAATAGATCCAATCAATCAATCAGAAATAAATCGTACCTGGGATATTGCAGATTATCAGGATTATCCTAACCCTTTTATATTAGATGCCACTTTGGTACAAAGGTGTTATTTTGAATTAGATTTTATTATCGGAGATGTCAACCAAGATAATATTATTAATATATTAGATATTATAGTTATCATGAATTATATATTAAATTTAACAGATTTAAATGAAGAACAATTGGCCTTGGCAGATATAAATCAGGACCAAGGCATTAACATTTTAGACATAGTATTATTAATAGGAGAAATTATATCATGAACAAGCAAAGTATTATAATTGGATTAACTGCAGGTATTTTTATGTTAGTCCTTGTTTATTCACAAGCTGGTGATAAAATAGAAGAATATAACATTGTACCAAAACAAACCAATGAAAATTTTTCATTTCAGAATTCAACAGAAGGAGGCACATTGATAACAACAGCATCAGGTTTACAGTATGAAATTATTAAAATGGGCGATGGTGAGAAGCCTAATGCTACAGATAAAGTAGAGGTACACTATCATGGGACTTTAGAAGATGGGACAGTATTTGATTCTTCAGTTGATAGAGGAGAGACTATTTCTATTCCTTTGAATCGAGTTATTAAAGGTTGGACTGAAGGTGTACAATTAATGCCCGTAGGTTCTAAGTTTAAGTTTGTTATTCCACCAGAATTAGGTTATGGGTCCAGAGATTTAGGCTCAATTCCTCCAAATTCAACATTAATTTTTGAAGTAGAGTTATTCAGTATAAAGCAACCATTTGTTGATACTGATTTTAGCCTACCTGCTGAAGAAAAATCATTAGATTCAGGTCTTAGATATTTAGATCATGTTATAGGTAGTGGTGAGTCTATTCAGTCAGGGCAAGAAGCTAAAGTTCATTATGCTGGATATTTAGCAGATGGTACTAAATTTGATAGCTCTCATGATAAGGGGACACCATTTTCTTTTCCATTAGGTCAGGGCAGAGTTATTCAAGGCTGGGATGAAGGTATAGTGGGAATGAAAAAAGGAGGAAAGAGGACCTTAATTATTCCACCAGAATTAGGTTATGGAGATAGAGGTGCCAGTGGATTCATTCCACCCAATGCTATGTTAATGTTTGAGGTTGAATTAGTTGATTTTAAATAAATTAATGATTGTTATTTTTTAATATGTCTGATATAAAAGAAATTGTAGTAGTAGGGTCTGTTGCATTTGATAATATTGAAACCATTAAAGGCAAGAAAGTTCATCTATTAGGAGGTTCTGGGACATATTTTTCTTTAGCGGCTTCTTTATTTACCAAGGTACATCTAATTGGGATTGTAGGTGATGACTTTAACCAATCTTATATGGATATGTTTCACTCCAAATCTATTTCTACTGATTATTTAATTTGCAAATCTGGCAAAACATTTAGTTGGGGGGGAAGATATAGTGATGATTTTAATCAACGCGATACACTTTTTACTGATTTAGGGGTATTTGAGCAGTTTGCTCCTAGAATTGATTCTAATAAGTTTGATAAACCTATTTTATTTTTAGCTAATATACAGCCTTCATTACAAATGGATGTTATCAATCAGATGGAAGGCTCCTCTTTGATTGTTATGGATACAATGAATTTATGGATTGATAATAATATAGATGAATTATTTCAGGTTATTAGAAAAGTAGATGTTTTATTAATTAATGATGAAGAAGCTGTTGAATTAACTGGAGTAAATGATATTTATAAAGCAGGATTATCATTATTAAAAGAAGGGCCTAAATATATTATTATTAAAAAGGGTGGAAAAGGGTCATTAATTATATCTGATAAAGATAAGATTAATATTCCTGCTGTTCCTGATATTGATGTATTTGATCCAACCGGAGCAGGAGACTCATTTGCGGGTGGTTTTCTTGGCTATCTTGCTTCTCATAAAAATTTTAATATTATCGAAGCTGTAGTGCATGGTACTGCAATAGCCTCGTATACTGTATCTGGGTTTGGTATTGAAGGTATTGAAAAAATCAAATTACATAATATTAAAAATCGTATTAAATTATTGAATGACTTAATAAAGGAATTTTAAAATGAAAAAATTTATATATTTATTTGCAATTTTATTATTTGCGTGTTCAACTTCTTCAGTTGAATATAGAACTGCTACTACCTCATTAAGAAATGATAGGGATTATAATAAAGCAGAAGAATTTGCTAAAAAAGCATTAGAGGTAGATTTAAATGATGCATTACCAGCATATTTTTTAGCAATGGAAATCTATGGGGCTTCTTCTTCTCCTAAAAAAAATTATAAACAAGCAGCATATTATTTTTCTAAAGCATTAGAAATTGATGCATTAGATGGTGAAAATCAAAAGTTAGAGGCTACAAAAACTGTTATGCTAAATGATGGTAGAGCAAAAGAATTAACGACTATTAAAGATGCTATTGATTATTATTCTTACAATCTGTGGGCAGAATCTTTTAATGAGGGCATTACATTAATTGGTTCAGGGAAAAATCAAAAGGCGATAGAATTGTTTTTAGTTGCTGTTGATTTTCAACCAAAAGAGCCTAAGAACTATAACGCATTAGCTACTTTATATTATGAATCTGGTGATTATATTAACGCTTTAAAAACAGCTGATACAGCACTTGCTATGGATACTTCTTTATCTACATTGTGGTCTATTAAGGGGTCAATTGCAATTGAAAATAATGATCAAATTTTAGCTGAGGAAATGTTTAGAACAGCGTATGATGTAGCATTAAAAAATAATGAATCTGCCGAAAACCTTTCAGGGCATATGAGCCGATTATTTGATATTTTATTCAGAAATGACAAAAAATCTGAAGCTTTACTATTAAGTGAAAGATTAATACAAAGTGATCCAGAAAATATTGATTTATATCGTAATGCAGGAGCGGTGTATCAGAATATTTTAAGTGATAGCTTTTTATTAGCTAGTGAAGGCTTTAGAAATATGAATGATTTAAATGAAATGGAATTAGAAAACCTTAAAGTCCAATTTGAAGATTGTGTTAATTTTGCTCAAAAAGCAAGAGAGAATTTTTTAATGTGTTCTGAATTAGAACTTGATGAAGTAGAGTCTGAAATATATTATGAAGAGTCTAAAAAATTAAAAACTAGAATCAAGGAAATTAAGCGTACTATTAAAAATATTAATAATAAGCTAGATGAATCATAATAGCCTTTTTCTTTTATTTAAAAATTGAGACAAAACGTATTCTAAATTTTCATCTGTTGTTAATTGGTGATAATCAATCTTATTAATAGCGCATTCTGTTTTATAATATTTGATTAATCCCTTCATCTCTTTTTTGTATGCTTGATTAATTTGCCATGGTTCAGTTTCAATACTTTTATTTGTTTCTAAATCTGTAAAAATCGTACGTTCATTATAATCTAAATTCATTTCTTTTGGATCTAACACATGAAATACTAACACTTCATTATTATTATATTTAAAATGTTTGAGACTATCTATTACCTTATCTGGCTCATCTAATAAATCTGATACTAAGATTACTAATCCTCTTTTTTTGATTTTATCAGCCCCTAGATGAAGGACCTTACTAATATTAGTATCATTTCCAATCTTTGTATTTTCTATAATAGATAATATTGTGTTTAAATGTGCTTTATTATTTTTAGGAGGGATAGTTGATTTAATTTTTGAATCAAATACTATTAATCCTGATGCATCTTTTTGCCTCATCATTAAATAGCTTAATGTTGCTACAATCATTTTACTGTAGTCAAATTTAGATATATTCATAGATGAAAAATCCATTGATTTACTTGAATCTAGAAATATATGAGTTAGTAAATTTGTTTCTTCTTCAAATCTTTTAATATAATATTTATCTGTTTTCCCCCAGAGTTTCCAATCAATATTTTTGACTTCATCACCTACACCATATGCACGATGTTCTGAAAATTCAATTGAAAAACCATGGTAAGGACTTTTGTGTAGCCCCGCCATATATCCTTCAACAATCATTTTTGCCTTAAGATATAGGCTATCAATTTGGTTGATAACCTGTGGGTTTAAATATATATTTTTCATTCTATTTTATCTAATAAATAGTCTAAGATATTATCACGAGACATTCCATCTGCTTCTGCATTAAAATTTGGTATAATTCTATGACGTAACACAGGTTTTATTACTTGTTTAATATCTTTAACTTCCGGTGTAGTTCTATTATTCATAAGTGCATGTGCTTTTCCAGCTAAGATTAGAATAGAACTTGCTCTAGGACCCGCTCCCCAACTCAACCATTTTTTAATAGATGGGTCCGTATTTTCATCTAATCTTGTAGATCTAACAAAATTGACTGCAAAATCAATAACATGGTCTGAAACAGGCATATTAATTACTAACTTTTGAAATATATTTAACTGATCAGCATTAATAATAGATTTAATATTAGCATTAATAATATTATGCATATTTTTCACAATTAATTTTTCTTCATTACTATTAGGGTATTGAATAATTAAATTAAACATAAAACGATCTAATTGTGCTTCTGGTAATGGATAGGTTCCTTCTTGTTCTATTGGGTTCTGCGTAGCAAAAACAAAAAATGGGTGTTTTAATTTATATGTTTCATTACCAATGGTAATATTTTTTTCTTGCATTGCTTGGAGTAAAGCAGATTGTGTCTTAGGAGGAGTTCTATTAATTTCATCTGCTAAAATAATATTTCCAAATAAAGGCCCTTTATAAAATTTAAATTCTCTTTTACCTGATGTTTTATTTTCTTGAATAATTTCTGTGCCTGTAATATCTGATGGCATCAAATCAGGGGTAAATTGTATTCTGCTAAACTCTAAATCAAATGCTTTTGCTACACTATTGATTAATAATGTTTTAGCTAGACCTGGAACACCTTCTAAAATAATATGCCCATTACATAATAATGCAATAAAAATTTGATTAATTATATCATTTTGCCCAACGATTACTTTGGAAATTTCTTTCTGAAAATCTTGCTTTAATTGATTTAAATTCTCTACATCTTTAATGTTATCCATAATTTCCTTAAACTTAAGTGGTCTTTAATGTATTAAATATGTTAAATATGAACAATATGTTTACTTAATAAATGAAATTTTAATTAATATGAATTTTAATATAAAAGGCATTCCAATAAATGAGCTAGAAGAATTTGTCACTCAAAATGGATTTCCTAAATACAGGGCACATCAAATATATAATTGGCTTTATAAAAAAGGAGTATTTGATATCCGAGATATGAATAATTTATCAAATGATTTAAAAAGATTTTTGATAGATAATACTATAGCTACTACCTTAACATTATTTAAGCAAGTAAAATGTGATAATACAATTAAATTTTTATTTAAAACTAAAACGGGCCAATATATTGAATCGGTTAGCATGATTGAAGATGATAAACATACTATTTGTTTATCATCACAAGTTGGTTGTAGTCTAGATTGTGATTTTTGTGCAACCGGGAAAATGGGTTTTATTAGTAATTTAAATGCAGGTGAAATTATTGATCAATTATTGTTGATTAGAAATAATATCAAGGAACCTATTACTAATATAGTCTTCATGGGCATGGGGGAACCATTTTTAAATTATCGCAATGTAATTAATGCTGCTAAACTTATGAATGATACATCAGGATTAAATTTTGGAGCTCATAGAATTACTATATCAACAGCAGGTATTGTTCCAAAAATCAATCAATTTATTGAATCTAAATTAAAATTTAATTTAGCCATTTCTTTAAATGCTGTTAATGATCAAACAAGAAATAAATTAATGCCTATTAATAAAAAATGGTCTATATCTGAGTTAATTCAAATTGCTAAAAAATTTAATAAACATCATAGAAATAATATTACATTTGAATATGTATTAATTGACTCAATTAATGATTCTGAAGATGATGCTATTAAATTAGCTCAATTATTAAAAAATAGTGATTGTAAATTAAATATTATTCCATTTAATTATATTGGAAATGAATATAAAAGGCCTAATGAGACTCGTATTGAAAGTTTTTTAAAGATTATTCATCAAAACCATAAAGGTTTTAGAATACTTGTGAGATGGAGTAAAGGTGTTGATATTAATGCAGGGTGTGGTCAATTAGCAACAAAGGGACTAACATAGTATGAATAGTATCATTAATTATATTAAGAATCAAATTACAGATTCAATTGACATAGCTGTTGTGACTGGTTCTGGATTATCTGATATAAAAAATATTTTAGAAGATTCTATAGTCATTCACTACTCAGATATTCCTGGATATTTTAACACAACCGTTAAAGGCCATGACGGAGCTTTTTATTTTGGAAATTTTAAGGGAAGAAATCTTTTAATTGCCGTTGGAAGATTTCATTATTATGAGGGACTTACAATTGAAGAAGTAGGTTTACCTATTCAAGTTTTCAGTGAGTTAGGATGCCAAAAAATTATTTTAACTAATTCAGCTGGATGCCTTCAAAGTTCATGGGATTTAGGAGATATTATGGTAGTATCAGGCCATTATGATTTCACATTTAAAAATAGCGCTAAAAATCCTGAAATTGTAACGGGAAGTAAATATTATAATAATGATTTAATTAAACAGACTTTTAGTATTAATCCAAACCTAAGAACAGGTAATTATGGTTGGGTTTTAGGACCTATGTATGAAACAATTTCAGAAATAGATAATATGAAACAGCACGGTGTTAATGCAGTTGGAATGTCTACTGTCCCAGAAGTAATTATGGCTCATAAGCTAGAAATTGATCTTTTAGTATTATCACTTATGTCTAACTATGCTATAGGATTAACAAATGATCAATTAAATCATCAAACTGTATTAGATAATTCTGTAAAATATAATGAGAATTTTAAATTGTTATTAATTTCAATTTTATCTAACATTTGATATAAAATTATTAGGAGGAATTAAAATATGAATAGACACTTATCATTAAGAAGCGGGAATCCAGCGCTTTCACAAAAAACATTTTCTAATTTTACATTAACTAATGAAAGTCCTATGACTTTAGAAGGGACTGTAAATAAAACTATTTTATCACTTTTATTGCTTATGATTTCAGGTGCTTATACATATAAAACATGGATTCCAGAGCATGGTTCTACATTAATGTATTTAGGGATGTTTGGAGGGTTTATTCTAGCAATGGCAACTATATTTAGACCAACATGGGCACCTATCACAGTTCCTATATATGCCATTTTAAAAGGGTTATCTGTTGGTATTATTTCAAGAATTTATAGTGATTATTTAGGGTATCCGGGTATAGTAGAACAAGCTTTATCAATCACATTTGGAATTTTAGGATGCTTGCTTTTTGCTTATAAAACCAGAATTATTAAGCCCACTGAAAATTTTAAATTAGGGGTGTTTGCTGCTACAGGAGGAATTTTTTTAGTATACTTAGGAAGTTTAATATATAGTTTTTTTACTGGAGAATCATTTGGAGTTATGAATACCCAAAATGGCAGCTTAATGAGCATAGGCTTTAGTTTATTTGTAGTTGTAATAGCATCACTCAATTTAGTTTTAGATTTTGATTTTATCGAGGAAGGTGTTGAAAAGGGTGCTCCTAAGTATATGGAATGGTATGGTGCTTTTGGGCTATTAGTTACTCTGATATGGTTGTATCTTGAAATATTAAGATTATTAGCAAAATTAAACTCTAGAAGGAATTAGGGTCTAAAGTATTACTTTAAATAAAATCTTGTTTTAATTATTAATTTATTGTTAAATTATGTCCCGGGTGGAAGAATTAGTACTTTCCCCGGTTTTTTTAATAACTAAAAGGAGAAAAAACAATGAAGAACATGGCAACTGTTGTAGGTGATGTAGCACAATCGCTAATCGCTCTTTTCAAAGGCCTAGTTGT
>JAAZYZ010000108.1 GCA_014239355.1 Fidelibacterota bacterium | reverse complement strand
GAATTATATGGATCAATATCTAGACCCTCTTAATACAAATGAAACTTATATAGATGGAACACGAGATGGAATTGTAGATGTTCTAGGATGTACAGATCCAAATGCAGATAATTATGATCCAGATGCTACAATAGATGATGGAAGTTGCATATATGGATCTGCTGAATTTAGTTTTGGTAGCGTTACTGGAGATAATATTCAAATTTTAATGGATAATTCAGAAGCAGTTGGAGGTTTTCAATTTACACTTACAGATAATCCAGATGCTATTACGATTACAGGTGCTAGTGGTGGATCTGCAGATGAAAATGGATTTGAAGTTTCTACTTCCGAACTTGGTATAGTAATAGGGTTTTCACTTACTGGGGGCTATATTCCTCAGGGAAGTGGAATATTAACTAATTTAGCCTATTCACTTAATGGGTCTGGAAACACTGAACTATGTATAGATGATTTAATTGTTTCAGATACAGATGGTAATGCTCTTCTAGCTGGAGAAGATTGTACCTCAATTGATTTTGCTTCAGGAAATGCTTCTTTAACGTTTGGAGATATCACATCTGATTCTATGGCTATTTATATTTCAAATAGTGTTGATATTTCAGGATTTCAATTTACTATAACAGACTCACCTGATTTAATTACAATTACAGATGCTAATGGTGGATTAGCTGAAGAATATGGTTTTGAAGTTTCTACTTCTGAATTAGGAATAGTAATTGGTTTTTCATTTACTGGAGGTACTATACCATCAGGATATGGATTGCTTACTAATATTTCCTATACAAATTCTGATTCTGGAAATACTGAATTATGTATAACTGATACTATTGTATCTGATGTAAATGGAGGAGGATTACTAGCATCTGGAGACTGTATTAATGTGGATATAAATGATATTATGTTAGGTGATATTAATAACGATACTGTTATAAATGTACAAGATGTAGTATTGTTAATTAATTTTATTCTTGGTTCTATTGAACCAGATGATTCTCAGTACTATGCTGCAGATATAAACTCAGATGGAATATTAAATGTTCAGGATGTAGTTATATTAATTAATATTATATTAGCATAATTTAAATTCACAAATTATTAAAAATAAAAAAAGGGATTAAATTTTAATCCCTTTTTTTATTTTCTGTGGGCGATGAGAGACTCGAACTCCCGACTTCCTCCTTGTAAGGGAGGCACTCTGAACCAACTGAGTTAATCGCCCTTAATTAATATCTAAGCCAAGGCTTAATTTTATGGCTTCATCAACCTCTTTTACAAATGTAATTTTTAATTCCGACTTAACTTTTTCAGGAATTTCTTCTAAATCTTTCATGTTTTCATAAGGTGCAATTATATGATTCAGACCAGCTCTATGAGCTGCAGTAGACTTTTCTCTCAATCCTCCTATAGGTAAAACATTCCCTCTTAAAGAAGTTTCTCCCGTCATACCTAAACGAGATTTGACTGGAATATCAGTTAATAATGAAATAATTGCTACTGTCATAGCTATACCTGCTGATGGTCCATCTTTTGGAATAGCACCTGCCGGTACATGAACATGAATATCATGCTTCTTATAAAAATCTTCATCAATATTATATTTTTTAGCATTCGATCTTACAAAAGACATAGCTGCCTGAACAGATTCTTTCATAACATCTCCAAGTTTACCAGTTAATTTTAAATTTCCTTTTCCTGGCATTTTTGTTGCTTCTATAAATAATATATCACCACCAAAAGCAGTCCAAGCTAAACCTACTACAATACCTGGTTTATTATTCCTTTCTGCAAGCTCTGGTAAAAATTTTTCAGGACCAAGAAATTTGCTTACACTTTTATTAGAAATTGATGATGATTTTATATTACCCATTGAAATATCTTTAGCCACTTTTCTACAAACATTTGCTATTTGTCTTTCTAAATTTCTTACACCTGCTTCTCTTGTGTAAGACTCTACTAAAGTTTTAATGCCTGAATCAGAAAATTTAATTTCACTATTTTTAAGTGAATGCTCTTTAATTTGCTTTGGAATTAAATGTCTCTTTGCAATTTGCATTTTTTCTTCAACAATATACCCTGAAAAATCTAACATTTCCATTCTATCTCTTAATGGTCCAGGAACTTGATCAATCCTATTTGAAGTTGTTATAAACATTACATTAGATAAATCAAAATCAACTTCTAAATAATGATCATTGAAAGAATTGTTTTGTTCAGGATCAAGGACTTCAAGTAATGCGCTTGATGGATCACCTCTAAAATCTCTACCCAACTTATCAATTTCATCTAACATGAAAATAGGATTATTTGTACCAGCTTTTTTTAAACTAGCAATAATTCTACCAGGTAAAGCTCCAATATATGTTCTTCTATGTCCTCGGATTTCAGCTTCATCGCCAACTCCACCAAGTGAGATTCTTACAAATTTTCTTCCCATTGATTTTGCAATTGATTTACCCATTGATGTTTTCCCTGTCCCTGGAGGGCCATTAAAACATAAAATAGGACTTTTTATAATATCCCCTTTTTTACTTCTTTTTCGTTTTAAACCTCTAACAGCTAAGTGTTCAAGAATTCTCTCTTTTACTTTATCTAAACCATAATGATCTTCATTTAAAATATTATTAGCATTATCAATTTTTTCATTATCTTTTGATTGAACACTCCAAGGTAACTCAACTAACCAATCTAAATATGTTCTTGAAACTGTATATTCTGGTGAATGTGATGGAATCTTTTGTAATCTATTTAATTCCTTTAAAGCAATTTTTTCAACATTTTCAGGCATTTTAGCATTTTTAATTTTTTCTTGTATTTCTTCAATTTCTATTCCACTTCCTTCTTCACCTAATTCTTTTTGTATCGCTTTTAATTGCTCTCTTAAATAATATTCTTTTTGAGATTTTGAAATTTCATCTTGAACCTCAGATTGAATTTTCTCTCCTTACTCAATTCTTTGTAATTCTTTATTAATAATATCATTAACTTTCTTAACTCTATTTAAAATATTAGTTATTTCTAAAACTTCCTGTTTTTCTTTTGTTTTTATATTAAGCAAAGAAATTGCTTTATCGGCAATTTTTGAAGGGTTTTTAATATTATTTAAAGCATTCATTTGATCTTCATTCAAATATGGAGCAGCATCTACTATGCTTGTAAAAGAAGATTTTAACAATTTGATATTTTGACTAATTTCAGAGCTACCATCATCAATATCTTTTACTCTTGATACTAAACCAGAAAAATATGGTAATTCTTGATTTACTTCCTCTAGCTTAACTCTCATTAAGCCTTGAACAATAGCAGATTTTGATTTGTCTGGCATATCAAATATTTTCATAACAGTAGCTAATGTCCCAAACTTATAGATATCATCATTTGTTGGATTTTCAATAGCACCATCTTTCTGAGCAACAACAACAATATATTTTTTTTCTAACATTGATATATCATTAATTAAATCCAAAGATTGCTGCCTACCTATATAAATAGGAATAATCTGATTAGGAAATAGAATAGTATTCCTTAATGGAAGAATTGGATAAGATTCTAAAAATTTTTCTTGTTTAATTTTTTTTTCACTCATATTAATAACCTATTTTCCAAATATATTATGCAAATATTATACCAAAATATTTTTTATATATTTTAGTGCCATTATGACGCAATATTTGGTTGTTTTCTATATAATTTTGCTTGTTTATCGGCATGATAAGAAGATCTAACTAATGGTCCTGATTCAACTACTTTAAAACCCAGATCTAAACCTATTTCCTTAAACATTTTAAATTCATCTGGATGTACATAACGTTGAACTTCTAAATGTTTTTTAGTGGGTTGCAAATACTGTCCAATATTAAAAATTTCAACACCTGAATCTGCCATTTCTTTCATAGATTGAATAACTTCATTATTTGTTTCGCCTAATCCAACCATTAAACCTGTTTTAGTTAACATGCTATTTTTTACTGATAATTCAAGAACCCTTTTAGATCTTGACCATCTAGATTGTTTTCTTACCTGTCTTGAGATTCTTTTAACACATTCAATGTTATGAGAAAAAATTGATGGATTTGCATCAAAAACTTTTTGCAAAGATGGCTCATGAGCTCTAAAATCTGGAGTTAATACTTCAACACTACAATTTGGAACTACAGCATGAAGCCTATTAATTGTTTCTGCCCAAATAGTAGCCCCATAATCATTTCTTAAATCATCCCTATCAACAGATGTGATGACAATATGTCTTAAACCCATTTTTTTGGCTGCTTCAGCTACTCTAACAGGCTCTAAAATATCAACTTGATTTGGTTTGCCTGTTTTAACAGAACAAAATCCACAAGCTCGAGTACAAGTATCACCTAAAATCATAATTGTAGCAGTTCTATTATTCCAACATTCATAAATATTAGGGCAGCGTGCTTCAGAACAAACTGTATTTAATTTGTTTTTAGATATAATATTTGAAATATCATTGTAATTATCATTTAATGATAACTTTATTTTTAGCCATTTAGGTTTTCTTTTTTCTTTAATTGGCATTTATATGATAATTTCTGTTTCGTTATAATTTTCTAATAATTCTTTAACTCTAGATAAAAATTTTGTACCATAAGCACCATCAATTAAGCGATGATCGTAACCTAAAGTCAAATAAAGCATATGTCTAACAAAAACTGCATCGCCATAATCAGTTTCTTTAACAATAGGCCTTTTTTCTATTGATCCAACAGATAAAATTCCTACATTTGGTTGGTTAATTATTGGCATCCCAAACAGACCTCCAAAAATTCCAGGATTAGTTACAGTAAAAGTAGAACCAAATATATCATCTGCTGCTAATGAATTAGAACGGGCTTTTTTAGCATATGAATCTATACTTCTTGATAAACCTAAAAAATTCTTCTCTTCTGAGGCTTTAATTACAGGAACAATCAGATTATTATTAGGTAAAGCTACAGCAATACCCATATTAATATTTTCATGATGTACAATATTAGTTCCATCAATTGATGCATTTATAATTGGATATTCTTGAATAGCCTTAATACATGCTGACACTATAATTGGGGTATAAGTCAATTTAATATTGTTTTTATTCAAAAAAGCATCTTTCTTATTATTACGAATATTAACAATATTTGTTACATCTACTTCACTTGTAGTATAAACATGAGCTGATACATTTTTAGAATTAACCATATGCTCTGCAATCTTAATACGAACTCTATCCATCTCTTCAATTGAATCTTTTAATTGAACAGATGATGCGTAATTTTTAGAAAGAGCTGCTGGGTGGACATCTACAGGTTGTTTTGCATTAGATTTAGAATCTATATAATTCAAAATATCACTTTTATTAACTCTATTTCCTCTACCAGAACCTTGTATTAAACTCAATTCATCTAAAGAAATACCTTCTTTTTTAGCAATACTTTTTACTAAAGGAGAATAAAATACTCTATCTGTTTTAGCAACTTCTTTATTATCTAATATAATTTCTTCCTTAATAGAAACTTCTTCTTTTTTTACATCCTCTAAAACTTCTTCATTAGAATTTTCTTTATCTTCACTAATACTGTTTTTTGTGTTTGAATCTAGACTATCAGAATCTTCCGTGCCAATTCTAGCAATAATAGTGTTAACTTCAACAGTATCATTTTTATTAAATAATAATTCTAATACTTTTCCTTCTGTTGAGCATGGAATTTCTGAATCAACTTTATCGGTTGATATTTCTAATAGAGTTTCATCTTTAGCAATCATATCTCCAACATTTTTTTTCCATTCAACAATGGTACCCTCTGTTATAGATTCTCCCATCTTTGGCATTAATACATCAACTATCATTTAAACTCCTTAATAAAACCTTCTACTTAAAAGCAGGAATATCTGTTAAATCTTGACCTAAAATTAATGTGTGCATTTCATTTGTTCCTTCATATGTATATACACTTTCAATATTCATCATATGTCGCATAATTGGATAATCTTCTGTAATTCCATTAGCTCCAAGAATTTCTCTAGCTAACTTTGCACATTCTCTTGCACACCATACATTATTTCTTTTAATCATAGAAACTTGCTGATGTTTTAAGGAACCATCATCCTTATTTCTACCAACATGTAATGCTAATAATTGAGCTTTAGTTATTTCATTTAACATCCATACTAATTTATCTTGTATCATTTGAAATGAAGCGATAGGTTTATCAAACATCACTCTTTGCTTACTATATTGTAATGCTATATCTAACAATTCCATAGATACACCCAAAGCTCCCCAGCCAATGCCAAAACGAGCTTGATTTAAACAGCCTAAAGGTCCTTTTAAACCTTTAACATTTGGTAATAAATTATCTTCTGGTACAAATACATCTTCAAAAACTAATTCAGATGTAATTGAAGCTCTTAATGACCATTTTCCTTTTTGTAATGGTGCAGAAAAACCATCAGATTTGTTATTAACAACTACGCCTCTAATAACCCCATCTTCATCCTTAGCCCATACAACAGAAATATCAGCAATACTGCCATTTGTAATCCACATTTTACTACCATTTAATATATAACCACCTTCTGTTTTTTTAATATTAGTTAACATTCCGCTAGGATTTGAACCAAAATTAGGTTCAGTTAAACCAAAACATCCAATTAACTCACCTGAAGCAAGTTTAGGTAACCATTTTTTTCTTTGTTCTTCATTACCATAAGCATATATAGGATACATAACTAATGAACCTTGGACCGATACAAAAGATCGTACACCTGAATCTCCTCTTTCTAATTCTTGACATAATAAACCATAAGCAATATTAGATAAACCAGCACAGCCATACTCTTCAGGAAGATTCATACCTAAATAACCTAATTCTCCGAATTTTTTTATTAAATCTTTTGGAAATGTACCGTTTTTAAAATGTTCATCAATAGTAGGTAATACTTCATTATCTACAAATTCTCTACATGATTTTTGTACTAAAAGCTCTTCATCAGAGAAAAATTCTGATATACCTAAATAATCTAATCCAATTAATTTCATCTTATTTCCTTCACTTGTATATATTAAAAATTAAGTAATTCCTTTATTTTTTGTTCTATTTTATTAATAGGTAAATAAACTTCTTTCTCTAATTGAGCAGAAAAAGGAATCGGAGTATCAATTGCTCCTAATCGCATAACAGGAGCATCTAGAGAATTAAAACATTTTTCACTAATATATGCGGATATTTCTGCACCTATGCCACCTGTTAAATTTGCTTCATGAAGAATTAACACTCTATTTGTTTTAGCAATTGATTTTTCAACTAATTCTTTGTCCCAAGGAATCAAGCTTCTTAAGTCAATTATTTCTAAGCTAATACCTTCTTGTTCTAATTTTTTAGATAAATCAAGCATCCAGTGCACACCCATACCATAGGTAATAACCGAAGCATCATGACCACTTTTTTTAATATCTGCCTTTCCTATCTCAATATTATAATAGTCATCTGGAACTAACCCTTTAATGCTTCTATACATATACTTATGTTCAAAATATAAAACTGGGTTTGGATCTCCAATTGATGAATTTAGTAACCCTTTAGCATCAAATGGAGTTGAAGGAGCAACAATTTTTAATCCTGGAGTATGAAAAAACCATGCCTCAGGAGATTGAGAATGAAATGGACCTGCAGACATGCCTCCACCATATGGCATCCTAATAGTAATATTTAATGCTTTATTCCACCTATAATGAGTCTTAGCTATATTATTTACAATTTGATTAAAACCACATGACACAAAATCAGCAAACTGCATTTCAACAATAGGTTGAAAACCTTCTAATGCTAAACCAATAGAAGCTCCTAAAATGCCTGATTCTATTATAGGTGTATTTCTAATTCTATCTGATCCAAATTCTTCTAAAAAATTCTTAGTTATTTTAAATACTCCCCCATATTCAGATATGTCTTGCCCCATTATAATTGTTTTATCATTTTTTTGCATATTATCTCTTAAAGAATCAGAAATTGCATCAATATATCTTTGCTCTTTTCCTTTATTACTTGTTTGTACATGTTGAAAGTTATATTCTTTATAAATATCATTTTTTTCTTGAGTTTCATTACTTTTAGGTTTGGTTGCATTTAGAGCAACTTCAAATGATGAATCTATTTTATTATTAATCTTGTCAGTAATACCTTTTTGAATAGAACTATTTAATATTTTTTTTGATTTTAAATATTTTTTGTAGTTTGCTATAGGATCTTTTTTAGCCCATTTAGTAAAAGTTGATTTAGGAATATAGTCGGTTCCAGATGCTTCTTCATGGCCTCTCATTCTAAATGTATTAGCTTCAAGAATAACAGGTCCTGAACCTCTCCGTAATTCTTTAGCGAGTTTAGATACAGTTTCATATACTTCTAAAACATTATTACCATCAATAGTAAATCCTTTAATACCATACCCAATTGCTTTATCAGATAATTTTTTACATTTAAATTGATGAGAAGAGGGAGTTGATAAACCATATCCATTATTTTCAATCAAAAAAATAACAGGTAATTCCCAAACCGCAGCTAAATTAACTGCTTCATGAAAGTCTCCTTCACTAGTAGAACCATCTCCAGTAAATGAAAGAATTACTTTTTTTTCTTTCTTTAATTTTGAACTTAAGCCAAAACCAGTAGCAACAGGAAGCATAGCAGCTAAATGAGATATCATTCCTATAATATTTTTTTCAGGCAATCCAAAATGAAAACTTCTATCTCTACCCTTTGTAAATCCACCATCTTTTCCCATTAATTGACAAAATAATTTATTAAGGTCTACATCTCTGGTAGTAAAAACTCCTAAATTTCTATGCATTGGCAATATTATATCTTTATTATTTAATGCATAAGTTGCACCTACAGAGATTGCTTCTTGACCAATACCAGAAAACCACTTTGATATCTTTCCCTGCCTTAAATAGTTTAACATTCTATTTTCTATAGTCCTAGGTAACTCTAAATAAAAAAGTAATTCTAATAATTTCTTATTATTCATATTTGTATTAGTATTCATTAATTTTAATAGTTCATTATTTCTTTTATTTCTTTTTCAATCCAACTTGTCTGAACTAAAATTTCATTTTCTAAATTTGGGGAATAAGCAACATGAACATCTTTTGAAGCTATTCTCTTAACTGGTGCATCTAAAAATTCAAATCCTGAATCTGAAATTTGTGCTGATATCTCAGATCCAAAACCAGAAGTTAAGTGATCTTCATGTGCCACTATAACTCTATTAGTTTTTTTAATTGAATTTAATATAGTATCCATATCAAGTGGATTTAATGTTCTTATATCAATAATTTCTACTGATTTATTAGTATTTCTAGATGCTTCAACTGCTTTCTGAACTATTGCACCCCAAGTTACAATAGTTAAATCATTGCCTTCTTGTACAACTTTTGCTTTACCAAAAGGCAATAAATAATCTTCATCAGGTTCTAAAGATGATGCAAATCCCTGTCTATAAATACCTTTATGTTCCATAAATAAGACTGGATCATCACATCTACAAGCATATTTTAATAGACCCTTTGCATCTGCAGCATTAGAAGGATATGCAATTTTTAATCCTGGCGTATGTGCAAAATATCCATCAATACTTTGACTATGATACAACGAACCATGAATATATCCTCCAACTGGAACTCTAATAACTAAAGGACACGTCCAATTTCCTGCAGAACGATATCTCATTGTTGCGACTTCATTTCTAATTTGCATCATCGCAGGCCAGATATAATCTCCAAATTGTATTTCTACAACTGGTTTGTAACCAACAACTGATAAACCAATTGCAGTACCTATGATTGATGATTCTGCTAATGGGGAGTTAAAAACTCTGTCATCACCAAATTTTTTGGTTAAACCTCTAGTGGCAGTAAATACTCCACCTTTATTACCAGCAACATCCTCACCATAAATAATCATTTTATCATTAACCTCTAACTCTTCACTTAATGCATGATTTATACTATCAACCATTACAATTTTATCTTTTACCTGTTTTGGATTGATTGTACAACTAGCATCAAAATCTGATGAATTAGAAAATAAATGGTCTGTAGCAGATTCTGGAGAAGGATTAGGTTGCTCTTCTACATATTCCACCTCTTGTTCAATTGTTTTTTTTATTTTTTGATCAATTTTTGAAAATGCTTTTTCTGATATAATTGATTTTTTAATACACTTTTGTTTAAATACCAATAAAGGATCTGTTTTTTTATCTTTTTCTAATTCTTCTTCAGTTCTATACTTTCTTTGATCATCTGATGAAGAGTGAGGTAATAATCGTACTACTTTAGATACAATAACACTTGGTCCTAGTCCTTTTCTAGCTCTTTCAATAGCTTTTTTAAATGCTAAATGTGATTCAAAAAAGTTTGTTCCATCAACATGGAATCTTGATAAATTCTCATAACCAGCACATATATTATAAATTGAAGCTCCACTAGTTTGTTCATTTACAGGTACAGAAATAGCATAACCATTATCTTGAATGTGAAAAATTACTGGAGCTTTATCCTTACTTGCCCAATTTAATGCTTCATGAAAATCTCCTTCACTAGTTGTCCCTTCACCAGATGAGACATAACATACACCATTATCTCCGTTTCTTTTTAAAGCAAATGCTGTGCCTACAGCTTGAAGATATTGAGTTCCTGTACAACTTGATTGACTTACAATGTTTAATGATTTATTACCATAATGCTGAGGCATTTGTCTCCCCCCTGAATTAGGGTCATCTTGCTTATGTAAAAAACACATTAATAAATCTCTAGTTGTTGAACCCCAACCTAAACAGAAAGCTTGATCTCTATAGTAAGGATATGCATAATCAACATCCGAATTAAAACAAATTGAGGCGGCTAATTGAGCTGCTTCATGACCAGCAGCTCCAATATGGAACCAACTTTTACCTTGCTTTAACATTATTAACATTTTATCATCTAATAATCTTGATGTAACCATTTTTTCATAAATAGATACTAAATCTTTTTTATTAAAATTATTTAATTTCATTTATAAACTTCCTTTACTTAATTCATTAATCAAATATTGTGAATAAATTTTAGCTATTTTTTGCACAGAGTCAATTGTGTTTATATGTTCTGAAATTGATGTTACACCACACTCAAAAATTCCACAAGGAATTAAACCATCGTAATACTTTAAGTCAGTGTTAACATTTAACGAAAATCCATGCATAGTAATCCATTTTGATAATCTTACCCCAAATGCTGCTATTTTACTTTCATTAACCCATACACCTACATAATCATCTCTGTATTGGCTGTCTATTTCTAAATCTGATAACATATTAATTATACTGTTACTTAATACATCTAGATACCAACTAATACTCATTTTATAATTATGTAAATCTATAATAGGATATCCTACTAATTGACCAGGACCATGATAAGTTACATCTCCACCTCTATCAATTTTAATAATTTCAGTATTTTCTAATCTTGAAGGAAGTATGTGGTTTTCATCAGCATTTTTACCTAAAGTATAAACATGATTATGTTCTAACAGTAATACTATGTCATTAATTTTATTATTAAATCTTAGCTCATGAACAGCTTTTTGTAAGTCCCAAATTGGATTATAGAAACACCTGCCGAGCCAATAAATATTTAAATATTTGCTATTATCACTACATATTTTTTGGATAATTTGATCATTAGTAGATAAATCTTCTACATTATGAAATTCATATTTTATATCTATCTTTTCTTTAAGCATAATTATTAAATATGAATTGCTTCCCCAAGAGCATCAGCAGTAGCTTCCATAATTGCTTCAGATAAAGTTGGATGCGGGTGAATTGAATTAATTATTTCATTGTAAGTTGTTTCTAAATCTCTTGCTAATGAAATTTCAGAAATTAAATCAGTTGCATTAGCACCAATAATATGGCAGCCTAATAATTCTCCATATTTATCATCAAAAATAATTTTTACAAAACCATCAGTTTGACCTATTGCAACTGCTTTTCCAAGAGCTCTTAATGGAAACTTTCCTACTTTAATTTTAAATCCTTGTTTGATAGCAGCTTTTTCTGTTAAACCAACAGAAGCAACCTCCGGATGACAATATGTGCACCCAGGTATATTATCATATTTCATAGGTAATGGTTTTTTGTTACATATATATTCAACTGCAGTAATAGCTTCAGCTGAAGCTACATGAGCTAACCATGGAGGACCTGATACATCTCCAATTGCAAATATATTTTTAATATTAGTTTGCATAAATTCATTTGTAGTGATCCAACCTTTATCAGTTTTAATATTATTATTATTTAATCCTATATTTTGAGAATTAGCTTTAACTCCAACTGCCACAAGAACTTTATCGCAACTAATCTTTGAATCTTCTAAATTAACATTTACTGATTTTCCACTTTTGGTAATATTTTTAACTTTTACTTTTGTTAAAATATCAATTTTTTTAGATTTAAAAATACGTTCAAGCTCTTTTGAAACATCTAAATCTTCATTAGGTAATATATTTGATTCAGCTTCTACTATAGTAACCTTGCTACCAAAAGTATTAAAGAAATATGCAAATTCAATACCAATAGCTCCTGCACCTATGATAACTATATGCTTTGGAGGCTTATCTGTAATTAAAGCATCCTTGTAAGTAATAATATTTTTACCATCAGGCTCCATGCCTGGAAAATAATTTGCTGAAGCTCCAGTAGAAACAATAATAAAATCTGTAGAAAATTTTTCTTTAGAAGAATCATTTTCAACTTCGATGGTATTGTGATTAATAATTTTTCCAAAACCATTAATTACATCTACCTTGTTTTTTTTCATTAAAAATTGAATACCTTTTCCCATACGATTTGCGATATCTCGTGATCGTTTTATTACTTTGTCCCAGTTAACAGAATAATCTTTAATCTCAATTCCATATTTTTTACTGTTTTTAATTATATCAAGAACTTCAGCATTTTTAAGTAAAGACTTTGTTGGAATACAACCCCAATTTAAACAAATACCACCAAGATGTTCCGATTCCACTAAAGCAACTTTTTTATTTAATTGGGCAGCTCTTATAGCAGCAACATAACCTCCTGGGCCACCACCAATAATAATAATATCATATTTTTTCATTATTTAATTCCTATTTTAATTTCTAAGAGCCGTAATATTCAGAAAAAATTGTAGGTGTCTCTCTAAGTTTAACACAATGTAATTTTGCATTTGATGGAATTTTATTTAATAATTCTTCCCAAATAAATACTACCATATTTTCTGTTGATGGTTGTTTGCTTTTAAACCATGGGATATCTTTTTCAATTTGAGAGTGATCAAAAATGCTGAGTACTTTTTCCTTAACAACTTTATTTAATTTTTGAAGGTCAATAATAAAGCCTGAATTATCATCTATATCTCCTTTGACCGTAATAGATAAAACATAGTTATGCCCATGAACCTTTACATCCTCACCAAAAACTTCATCATTTTTTGGTTCACTCCAATTTTTATTCCAATACTGATGAGCTGCACAAAATTTATATTGCTTTGTTAAATATATCATAAAATTTACCTGTATTATACAATTAATAATTCATATATAATTTACAAAATTTTTTATATTAGATAATACTAATTTTGAATTTATAAATAAAAAATCTAGGTTTTTGGATTGGTATTTAAAAGTTGAATTTTAATCGTTTTAAAATTCATTAAAAATAGCTGTTTGGTCATAATAATATCAAATCCCAAATCTGTAACTTGTTTTTGAATTTTTGATTCCATCTTTTCAATTAAAATACAGCATGGAAAATTATCTATACTTTTAATTGAATTAATTATAGCCTCCAATCTATCATAATAATCTTTAAAATCAATAATTAACAATACATCTTGTTGATTTTTAAATTTTTTTAAAGAATCAACATTGTTTAAGAAAAATAATTTATCTGAATATGAATCACAAAGCTTAGATAATTTAGCAGCAAAATTATAATCTGATTCTGAAAAAACTATAAGCTTCATTTTTTTATGATTATTTTAGGAGTTAAAGACCAATCAAAGTGGGAAGATTTATTTATACTATTTACCATTTCAAGTGACTTTTCAGAATTATCTATAACACTACCTAGATTCAAATTTCTATGATTGGATGGAAATTTTTTAAGCTTTGGCAAGCACTTATTAAATAAACTTTTAGAACCTGTTAAATTGAGATTTGTGATATGAAAAAAAGCTACAGAAAGCTGAATTAATCCTTGAATAAATAAAGAATCTTGTAATGGATATTCTACCCATAATAATTCCCAAGATTCATGAGCATCATAAAATGCTTTATTATTGAAAGAATCAATACCTTTTAAAAAAATCATTTCTTCCATATTAGAATCATTCATTTATAAAATACTCATCAACTACTTCATAATATTTTTCATTTTTTTTAACTCTAACAGCAACTGTTTTAGGGTCGTGATAAAAGAAAAGTAACCAATTTTTATCTGATGCTTCATCTAAAAACATAATTTTTTCCTCTATAGTTTTCATTGCATTTAAATCATAACCCATAATCCATGGAACTCTAAGATGTGATTTTAAAGGGAGTAAATCAGAACAAAAAACTAGAGAATCATTGTTAACTGTAATTTTAATTAATTGCTGACCAGTAGTATGCCCATTAACAACCAAACTTTCAATTCCATTTATAATTTTTTGATTGTCATCAATAAGCTCTAACTGCCCTAATTCTTTAATTGGCATAAAGTTTTGAATTAAATAACTTGCTCGATCTTTAGGATTAGGGTTTACTGCAGCATCCCAATTACTTTTAGAAATAATATATTTTGCATTAGGAAATGTTGGAATAATATTAGAACCATCAAAATATGTAGCACCGCCAGCATGATCAAAATGGAGATGAGTTAATATAACATAGGTAATATCCTCCAAATTATACCCATACTTCTTTAATTCATCCTTTAACGGAAAATTATTCTGTTCTATACAAAACATATCTATGAACTTTTGATTATTCTTATTGCCTATACCAGTTTCTATTAAAACAATATCACTTCCATTATCTAAGAGTAAACATCTCATAGATAAATTAATTCTATTAAATTTATCACTTGGATTAGTCTTTTCCCAAAGAACTTTAGGAACTGAACCCATCATAGCTCCACCATCTAATTTAAATGATCCGGATTCAATTATTTTAATTTTCCATTCTTTATTAAATGATTCAAACATTTGAATTCTCCAAAATATTTTCAAAATGAAAACAAATAACTTTATGATTTTGATTATCTAAAAATCTAAACATTGCTCTTATAGAATCTAAAAATAGAATTAAATCAGTATTAATATTTTCAATATTCCTATCATCTATAAATTGTAACAAATTTTTTCTCCCTATTCTTAAAAAATCTGGAAAGGAAACATCATCATTCACATTAAATTGATTAGATTTATAATTTTTAAATTTTTTATTAATAAAAGAATTAATTAAATCTCTAATCTTTGATAATCTAATTAAATCACTATTATAAGCTTCTAATAAATGAGCATATAAATCAATAGAATAAAATGATAATTCATAATTTATAATTTCACAAATATCTATATTTCTATCTATATTTTTTTCTGAAATTATAGCATCTTCAAAACTATCAGATAATATAATGTCTGCAGCGAGACTAATAAAAGCATTACTATCTTTATTACTTAAAAATAAAAATGATCTATATAAAGACCATATTAAAAGAAAGGAATCACCTGTTTGTTTTAAACTAATTTCAATTAAATATTCTAAAATATGTATTTCACTAGAAACTAATTTTAACTCATAAAATAATTTTAAAACTAGCTCTTTATCTTTTTTTAAAAAGGCATGCTCTAAATTATGAATAGAAACTACAGGGTTTAAATTATCATCAAAATTTGAACTAACATCATATTGAGTACCATTAAAATTTTCTAAATATATAGAATTAAAATTAATTAGTTTTTGATTAGGTTTATCTAAATTTAAACCAATTAATGATTTTGAAGCTTGAACTAAACGAATAGGATGTGATTCTAAATTGTTTAATGGAATCTTTAAAGAAAATTCAATTTGTTTTTCTAGTATAGAAGCAGCTTTTATTTTGTCAAGATTAGATATTTTTTTCATTTTAATTCATAACATTTTAGACTAATATATATATCATATATAGTTCTTTAATATAAAGTTAAATTATGAATCTGAAAAATTTAAATAATGATACATACAGGCATTAATGCATTAATAGGGCTACAATTAAGCCATTTTTTAAAAAAAAGTAAACTATTATCAACATCAATAATAATTGGTATGGTTCTACCTGATTTAGATTTGATATTAGATTTTATTCTTAGCTTATTTTTAGATTTTAACTTTTTAGACACACCATATATATCAAACTCTATATTCCACAGCTTATTTATGATACCTTTTTTAAGCTTACTAATACTTATATATTTAGAATATAAAAATAAAAATAATGCTAATATTGTTATTGGAATATCTACAGGTATGATAATTCATATTATTTTTGATATTATAGCATTAAATCCAATCGGTATATTTTACCCCTTATTTAGTCTTGACTCAAATTTTAGTTTAAATAATTATTTAAATATTCAAATTTCAGAACTGGAAACAAAAATATTATATGCTTTTGATTTTTTCTTTTTTAGACTATACACATGGATGGTTATTGAACTAATTATTACCCATAAAAATGATTACTTTAAAATAATCAAAAATTTGGCTATATGGATGAAAATTCAATTATATATTTTTGTATTATTTTTATTATTGATATATTTTGATATTGACAAAACTACTTTTTCAATTTGTTTTGGATTATTATACACCCCTTCTTTGATAATGGTACTGTATATGACCTACAAAACTAGAAAGTTAATAAATTAATGAATTTAATCGAAAAAATAATTATAAATAGTTCGAGTGAAATCTCAAAATTTTTTACATATTCATCTATACAAGCTAAAATATTAGCCACCTTATTAGCTATTTTTCTTATTGTAGTAGTAAGAAGAAGTATTATAAACCTTTTTATTCTAAGGTTAGAAGATGCAAAAATACGTTATAACTGGTTAAGAGTAGCTACCTATGCTTCTGTAGGGTTTGGAATTATAATTGTTGGACAAATTTGGTTAGATGGTATAGGCTCTATTGTTACTTATTTAGGATTAGTATCAGCCGGTATAGCAATCGCATTAAAAGATCCTATTGTAAATATAACAGGATGGCTGTTCATTTTATGGAACAGACCATTAGAAGCAGGAGATAGAATTCAACTTGGAGAACACTCTGGGGATGTTATAGATATAAATTTCTTTAATTTTACAGTAATGGAAATTGGAAACTGGGTGGATGCAGATCAAAATACAGGGAGAATAATACATATCCCAAATGGAAAAATATTTATTGAGACTTTAGCTAACTATGGTAAAGGATTTGAATATATTTTTAATGAAATACCTGTTTTAATTACATTTGAAAGTGAATGGAAAAAAGCAAAAAGAATTCTTGAAAAAATTGCAAAAGATTTTGGAGAACACCCTACTAGAGCTGCAGAGGAAGAAATCAAAAAAGCCTCCCAAAAATTTTTAATACAAGACCAAAAACTTGATCCTGTTGTTTATACTAAAGTTGCTGATAGTGGTGTACGTTTAACTATTAGATATTTATGTGATCCTAAATATAGAAGAGACACCGAACAAGAAATATGGGAAGAAGTATTAAAAGAGTTTAGTCTTGAACCAAATATTGAACTTGCATATCCAACTATAAGAAGAACTTAAATTAAAAATGAAAATTATACGCTATTTTTATCAAAAAGAAATTAAAGCAGGGCTTTTAGTAAATGAATCACAAGTTATAAATATAGACGAACTTGACTTTAATACAGAAACTGTATTAAATGAGCATGATAAATATGTTATAACAAATAAGCTTTATAATGTTGAGCCTATTTTCCTTATTTCTTTAATAAATAAAGGCGCTATTAATAAACAAGATTATAATCAAAAATCGCTAATTAAACTAAAAGATGTTGAATTATTAAGTCCTATCACTAAACCAAATAGCGTTAGAGATGGGTATGCTTTCAAACAGCATGTAGAAGCTGGGAGGAAGGCAAGAGGATTATCAATGATAAAAGAATTTGATTTAAATCCTGTTTATTATTACTCTAATCATTCATCTATAACTGGTCCTGGTGATTTATTTATCAATCAAAAACATTTAAATAAATTAGATTTTGAATTAGAACTTGCAATCATTATTGGAAAACAAGGTAAAAATATTAAAGTAGAAAATGCTGATGACTATATATTTGGGTTCATGATTATGAATGATTGGAGCGCTAGAGATGTGCAAATGGAGGAAATGAAAATGAATCTTGGGCCTGCAAAAGGGAAAGATTTCTGTACTTCAATAGGTCCTTATCTAGTCACAAAAGATGAACTAAAAAAACAAACATCAAAAACAAAAAAAGGCAATGTCTATAATCTAAAGATGTCAGCTTTTATCAATAACAAAAAAGTTTCAGAAGATACCTCTAAAAACATGCACTGGACATTTGCTGAAATTATAAGTCATATATCTATTGGAACCACATTATATCCAGGAGATATTATTGGGTCTGGAACTTGCGCAACTGGATGTCTTTATGAGCTAAATCTAACAAATCAAACAAATACATGGCTTCAATTAAATGATACTATTAAACTTGAGATTCAAGAACTAGGAGCTTTAGAAAATAAAATAAATTTGGAGAATAATAATGACTAACCCGTTTTTTGTAGACTATAATCTACCTTATGATGCAGTCCCTTTTAGTAAAATTAAATCAGAAAATTTTATACCTGCAGTAGAAAAAAGTGTTGAATTAGCTATAAATAGAATAAATGATATAGTTAATAATAATGAATCTCCTGATTTTAAAAATACAATATTAGCCTTAGAAACTTCATCAGAAGAACTTGACTATGTGATGAGTGTTTATTGGCATCTATTTGGTTCTGAAAGTGATAAAGAACTAAAAAAATTAGCAGAAAAAATTAGTCCAATGGGCTCAAAGTTTAGTAATGACATCCTTTTAAATGAAAAACTATTTAATAAAATAAAATTTGTTTTTGATAATAAAACAAATGAAAAACTAAATGAACAAGACATTAGATTAATTGATGTTACTTATAAAAGGTTTATTAGAAATGGGGCATCATTAAATAATAAGGATAAAGAGAAAATAAGAAAAATAGATGAAAAGCTATCCTTATTATCTCCAAAATTTTCAAATAATGTTTTAAATGCACAAAATAAATTTGAATTATGGATAGATAATGAAAATGATTTATCAGGACTCCCTGATTCTTCTATAAGTATGGCCAAACAAGAGGCTAAGCAGAAAAATAAACCAGAAAAATGGCTTTTTACACTACAATATCCAAGTATGGGGCCATTTCTTAGCTATTCTAAAGTTAGAGAACTTAGAAAAGAATTGTATTTAGCATATGGAAGTCTTTGCAATAATGATGAGTTTAGTAATACTGACATTGTTAAAGAAATTGTTCAACTTAAACATAAAAGAGCTAATTTACTTGGCTATAAAAATTTTGCTGATTACGTTTTAGATGATAGAATGGCAGAAAACGTAGAAAATGTTTATGGATTATTAGATGATCTTTATGATAATTGCTATGATAAAGCAAAAATAGAATTAAATGAGCTTAAAGATTTTGCAAAAAAAATAGATGATATTGATGATTTTAAACCATGGGATCAATCATACTATTTTACTAAACTTCAAAAAGAAAAATTTGATATTGATCCAGAAATGCTTAGACCCTATTTTAAAGCTGAAAATGTTATTAATGGTATTTTTGAAGTTGCTAATAAGATGTATGGGATTCAGTTTAATGAATTAAACAATATTGATACATGGCATGAAGAAGTAAAAACTTATGAAGTGTTAAATGAAAATAAGTCTCTTGTTGGATTAATTTATATTGATTTGCATCCTAGGCCGACAAAAAGAAGTGGAGCATGGATGAATTCAATAAAAGATAATGGTCTTTATAAAGGTAAAATAAGAAGGCCTCATGTGCAATTTACTGCAAATTTAACAAGACCTACAGAAGATAAACCTGCACTATTAACATTTAGTGAAGTTGAAACTGTATTCCATGAATTTGGTCATTGCCTTCATGGATTATTATCAGACTGTAAGTACTCAACGATTGGTAATACTAATGTAAAATGGGATTTTGTAGAATTACCTTCACAAATTATGGAGAATTGGGTTAGTGAAAAAGAAGCTCTTAATTTATTTGCTCATCATTTTGAAACTGGAAATAATATTCCTGATGAATTAATACAAAAAATTAAAGATTCAAAAAACTTTGGTGCTGCAAATATGTATTTAAGACAACTATCTTTAAGTTATATAGATATGGCTTGGCATACAAAGACTGAATTAATAGATGATATAGAAGAATTTGAAAAAAATACACTTGAGAAAACTGCACTATTTGAAAAAGTTAAAAATACAACCATATCATCGCATTTTGGGCATATTTTTGGAGGTGGTTATGCCGCAGGATATTATTCATATAAATGGGCTGAAGTACTTGAAGCAGATGCTTTTGAATCATTTAAAGAAAATGGAATCTTTAATAAAGAAACAGCTTTAGCTTTTAGAGAAAATATACTTTCAAAAGGAAATCTAAAAAATCCTATGCAACTTTATAAAAACTTTAAAGGTAGAGAACCTAAAGTTAACGCATTATTAAAAAGGGATGGCTTAATTTAATATTATTTAGTCACAACAAGATTCATCACAAGGAGGGTTGAGTGAATCAATTCCTCCTGTTCTAAGAGAACCAGATAAAACTAAATTTGTACTACCTAATTGTTCACCAGTGTTTGCATCAAATTTATAAATATTACCATCAGTTCTTCCTGCTGAATATACATGATAATTTCCATCACAATCAGAATGAACTGTCATACCATGTAAAGTTCCATATTCAGAGCTAGTTGTTATCCAAGATTCACTCATAGAGTATTGATTATCATCTGTTTCACTATATTCTATACAAGCAACACCTGAATTTGAGCTTCCATTTGAACCATCACCACCTGAAAGAGCAACATAAAATTTATTTTCAATAGGAGAAATATCTATATGCCATGGACGAGAATATAAATCAAAGTTATAAGTTGCCAGCAAATTCATATCTTCCATATGCCACATCTGAACTTGCCCAGGAATCTCTTCATATTCTTCATCTGCTGACCATTCTCCAGCACTACATGTAATAAACATATAAGGATATTTTGCTGTAATATGAATAGGTCTCAATCTATTAACTGAAATATCCCAACTAGTATTTATTGATTCATCCATGCTTACAAGCATAGGGTTATTAAATGGCTCCTGTGCTGCATTAGGATCTATTTTTGCTATAAAATCATTTGTTTTACTTACAGTATAAACATTACCTGATATTTCATCAAAATATATTCCATGCGCATAATCAAAATTTACATCCCATTGTTCAACTTCTACTAATTCACCACTTTCATAGGATAATTCATAAATGGGCATCAACATACCATTTGGCATTCCTCTTGAAATATAAATTAACATATTAACTTCGTCTAGAGTCATTAAAGCAGGCATATGTCCAATAGTAAAAGAAGAAATAAACTCATTAGTTTCAGTAGAATACATACCAACATCTCCACCCATCATAGCCGTAGTAAACCAATAATCATTTGTATTATCAACAGCAATATCATGAGGAGCATTATCTCCACCCATATCCATGTTCATACAATGAGCCATATCATTATCCATGATATGCCACATACAACCTGACATCTCACATTCCATTTGAGTTGAAAAATCTGAACAATTCGTATTACTAAAGTCTATATTAACCTGTTGTGTAACTTCTAAATCATATGAACTTACTATTGCTACATAATCTGAATCTTGTAATGCAATAAGTACAGAAGAATTATCATGACTATCAGAATTTATATCTTCAGTGCTATTACAACTGATAAATAAAAATAAAATAAATAAGAAAGCTTTATACATTTTTAATTAATCTCCAATTATAATTAAAACTAAACTGATAATATCTAATATATTAAATCCATGATTATTATCTAAATCACCAGAGCACATAAAATAAGAATTTTTATCTTGAGTTTCAAAAGTTAAGTTAATCAAAATCAAAATGTCTAATATGTTTATACCTTGATCTTGATTTAAATCTCCATGCATACATATTGTCTCTGATAAAAGATATAAGCCACCTGTTGAAAGTCCAGAGATAATATTAAATTGATTTGATTTAAATAGAGTAGAGCCAAAAAATTTAACATTTTTACCTAAATATGGAATTCCAATCTCATTAGTTTCTTCAAAAAAATTATTATTATTTAAAAATATTTTATGAGTATCTCGCCCCCCTAAAATCAAATCATTATCATCATCTAAATCAATATCAGTAAAATAAGGAGCTGAATAATAACCTACACTGATATCTTGTATTGGATTTTGATCTAAAATAAATGAAAATGAATTTTGCTGTTTATATACTATTAAATTCCCATATATATTGCCCAATATTATATCTAAATCTCCATCTAAGTCTATATCATGTAAAGCAGGGACAGAAAACCAAAAATTTGAATCAGTTTCAATTGTAGAATGATAAATAAATTCAAATTCATATTGATT
>JAAZYZ010000107.1 GCA_014239355.1 Fidelibacterota bacterium | reverse complement strand
TTCTCAAATTGATATTCAGAAAATATAAAGGAAATTAGTATATATGATATAAATCGTAATATATGCTTTTTTAACATTGAATTATTTTAACTCCTATCTATTTAAAACTATATTAATTAAAATTGATAAATCAAGAATATTAATTCCACCATCTTGATTCATATCTGCTAGAGTTTGATTAACTTCTAAATCTAATATCATATTTACCATTAAAACAATATCCTCAATATTTAACCTATAATCGCCATTTAAATCGCCTAATAACTCTTCACTTTCAATAACAGAAAAATTTAATTGTTTTTCAGCATAATTATGATATTTTGGATAAATATTTAATGAAACTTGCGTGTCATTATCTGTCTGAATAGGTATAAAAGAAATACTTTCAGTTTGATAAGGTTCAATAATAATTTCTCCCTCTACATCTTCAAACCAATCTCCTTCTGGATTTTCAAAATTATACTTATAAGTATTTGTATATCCACTATGATTTGTAATATTAAACACTACTGCAGTACCTGAAAGCTCTATCGTGGGGCCTGTAAAAGCTTGAGTGTATCCATTTGCTAAAACACTAAATGCTTCTGGATACATAGAAGGTATTTTATACGCCCTATAAAAAGATGATGTGGGGTCAGATGCTTCTGCTTTCCAAACTAATTCTTTATCAGAAGTAACTTCCAATATACTACAATCAACATATCCTCCAAGTGTATATATTGAATAATTCCCATTATCAAGAAGCTGAACACTCCCTGTTCCAGGACCAAAAAGATTTTCAGGTAATTCATATTCCCAAATAGTATCACAAGTCAAATCTTCATTAACTTTTATTCTTCTTGCTCTACTTGTAGGATAATCATCTCCAAGTAATGTCTCACTTAAATTACCATTATCAAAAAATAGCAAATCTCCATTTTCAAGTAATTGAACATGGTGTTGCCAACTAAACAGTAAATCTGTGCATATATTATTACCACCAAAACCATACTCTTCAGGTAATCCAATACTCCATAAAATTTCACCTGATGGATAAGCAGTTTTACTAATCTTATTTAAGTGACGATGAGATACATAAATAACACTTTCTTCTTGATCAAAATAAAATGAGTTAGAATGTATCCAATCAAATCTTCCAGATACATATGCATTCCACCATAATTCTCCACCAGTATCATGTTCAAAAATATCAAAATGATCAAAGGGATTCCAGCTCCATACTTCTTCACCTGTATCTTTATCCCATTCTACAATTCTTTGAGCAAGCCATGGAAATTCAATTGTTTCTCCATCAGCTTCATATCCTAAATCTCTAAATTGATTAGTCCACCACCCTTCAGCAATTGGACCATATCCAAAAATTGGAATAAATGACATATAATTCCCATTTGATAATTGTTGGACTTCATGTAAATCAATAATGGTATTTGAAGGACTCTGCCATATAATATCTTCATGATAATTAATTTGAATACCATATGTAGATGTTTTGCCAAATAGTTGTCCTGATTTACTAACATGATTTAATAAGGTTCCCAATTGATGATCACTATCTGGAACACCACTATTCCAAATTTCATTTCCATATTTATCAATTACGCCCATCATTAAATCTGGTGCGAATTGACCAAAAATAATTAAACCCTCTTCGATTAAATCATTATTATAAAAACTAATATCAAAATTTTGCAAAGCAGAAGATGAGATAGTAAACATAGATTGATCAATCCAGCTACTAACAGAATCATCAATATAAATAGATCTTACTCTCCAATAATAATTATTATTCCAATTAAGACTATTTTTTTCAATATGAATTGTTTTATAAATATTAATATCAGTTATAATATCATCAAATGATTCATTTGTTGAGATTTGCAGATTGTATGCTGCTGCATCTGGTTCTTGCTCCCATTCAAATAGAACGTGTACAGTCTTAATTAAACGACCATCTTCAGGTATTAATATTCCTGAAAATAAAGTAGACATAATTAAAAATAGAGATATTAATATATTTTTCATGAATCAATATTATTAGTTTCTTGTTGAACTTTCCAAGCACCAATTAAAACAGATAAAATCATTATAAGTGTAAATATATTAGATACTATAAGTGATAAAGAATTAATTAAAATGCCATAAATAAGCCATAGAATAAGTGCTG
>JAAZYZ010000106.1 GCA_014239355.1 Fidelibacterota bacterium | reverse complement strand
TTAGATGTAGTTACTTTAATCAATATTATTCTTTCATAGACATTACTTTTTTTTACTAAATTATTATAATGAATTATTTAATTAAAACTTCTTTTACCTGATTTATATAAAGCTTCCCGGGCTGGATAGCATTATTTTTTTTAATTATTAAATTTAAATCATAAGGAAGTTTTTCATGTATTTTTTTCAATTATTAACATATTTATCAATTATTTTATTTACAGTTTCATGTACTAATCAAAATGAAGATTCTAGAAATTTTGAGTTTACTTATCAGATTAATCTGCAGCCAAGTAATCAAAAAGTTGAATTATGGTTTCCAATTCCTCGATCTAATGAAGTTCAAGAAATAACAAGGCTATCTTTACAGCCTGGATTTTTATCTTGTGAAGAGCTAATAGAATCAGTTCATTTAAATCATTATTACTATTGCTATATCGATGAAGGCTTATTAGAGCCTATGACCTTATCTTATGTTGTTAATGTAAGGAGATTTGAACATGGTGGTACAAATTATAACAACCTTAATCCTGATAATTATGATCAAGGGACTAATCATATGACTGTACCAGAGGGTGATATATTTTCAGATATTTTATTAGATTATAATTTAACTCCTAAAAATATAAATTCAGTATATAAGTACGTATTAAATGGTATGCATTATGGTAAACCAAAAAGTAAGAAGAATATATATTATAGTAATCCATGGCTTAGTGAAGATGGATTGTATGGGAAGAAAAAGGTTTCAAGAGATGAAGTCGTAAAATTATATCAAGATTCAAAAATAACAGGTTCTAATTATACTTTTGGTCAAGGAAATGCAGTTTATGCATGTGATATAGGGGTTGGTAATTGTACTGATTATCACTCATATTTTATATCATTACTTAGGACAATGGATGTGCCAGCACGGTTTCATATGGGATTTAATATTCCTAATCAAAAATCAGGTAAAATTGGGGGTTATCATTGCTGGGCAGATTATTATGTTGAAGGCCAAGGATGGTTTCCTGTAGATATTTCTGAAGCTGATAAAGATTCAGAAAAATCAGAATATTTTTTTGGTACTGTAAATAAGGATAGAGTTGAATTTACAACAGGCAGAGATTTAGAATTAAAAAATTATAAAAAACATGTTAATTTTTTTATATATCCTCTAGTTGAAGGTACAAGTTTTTCTAACAAATTTAGTTATAAAAATATTTAAGTAGGATGCTAGTATATGTAAAATATATCAGTATTCTAATTATGTCTGTATTTTATATAAATATTGGCATGAAACATTTCATAGAGCCAGATTGGTTTTTATATATTATTCCCCCTTTATTATCACCGATTGGGTTAGAGTTAGTATATATAAGTGGTTATTATGAGATAGTTTTTGGTGTGATGTTATTAATTCCGATGTTTAGAAAGATAGCAGGCTATGGCTTGATTTTACTTTTGATTGCTGTTTATCCTGCAAATTTATATTTAGCTTTTTATGAGGGTCCTCAACTATTAATAGGAATCAGTGCTTTTGCTGCTTCTTGGGTTAGGCTTCCAATTCAATTTATATTTCTAGCGCTAGCATATTGGCATGCACAGGATACTAATTAAAGTATAGCCAAGGAATAGAATAAGATAGTGTCTTTCGGTAGCCAATAGAGATTTCAAAGGAAGTGCTTCTATTATTTAATGCATCCTCTAAAAATGCTTCATTATTATTATATTTAAGGTTTAAGCTCATGCTACCATATTTATCATGATTCCAAATCATTCCAGCTGATGGTATAATAGTTTCAGTTTTGGAATTAGGAGCTTCATCCTCACCCCAATAACCTATTTCTGTATTTAAATATGCAAATCCAAAGCTTACTCCCTTTGGAATCCAACTTTTTTTTGATTTTGTGGCGAATAAAAAAGAACCAACTCCAATATAAGTAGCTCCAGGCAAATAACCGTAGTCACTTTCTTTTAATGGTTTAATATAGTTTAATGTGAGGCCATAAAATGATGGTTCAAACCAATTTTTTGATTTTCTTTTAATATAATATTGTAATTCAAAGTTTGTTTTATAGGAACCATCACTCATACTAAAATGTCTATGTTCATTTAAAGCCGTTCCATCGATAGCTTCTTTAAAAGGACTTTCTGTAAGTACACTATTAGATGGGATGATAATTCCCAGACCTAAAAAGATTCTTGAACCTTCTCCCATTCCTGTATTTGTTAATAAATATTTTAGATTAATAGAAGCATCCCCAAAAGCGCTACCAATAGCATTTAAAAAGGAATCTAATGAATCTTCATCCCTATGATGGTCACTAGCATCACTTCCCATCCAATCCATACTTCTTACACCTATAGCTTGTTGATAGCTAATATTTAAATAATCAGATAAGCCTAAAGTGATAGTTGGAGTAATTATATTAGTTACTAAATTTCCTAAATGTTTAAAATCTTCACCTGGAATTGCATCATGAGACCAGTCAATATATTGGTAATTATAGTTACCTGAAACCATAATTTGTCCAGCCCATAAGCCAATTCCATTATCTGCACTACCAACTGGTAGTGATGGATTTGCTCAAAGTGCTCATTGTGGATACAAATTGAAAGATATAAATATTAGGAAAGGCAATAATAATTTCATAATCTAATTTATGAAAAGAATACTAATTTATCTAACTTTCTCGATTTTAATAGCTAATATACCAGAGTATAGAGTTGTAGCTGAGTGGGAACCTGCAATAGGAACAATGATTCGTTGGCCTCTTGGCATTCCATCTGATTTAGTAGTAGAGCTTGCAAGTGATGATTTATTATATGTTTTAATTGAAAATAGTTTTCAGCAAAATTCTGCTCTAACTGCTTTTAATCAATGGGGAGTTAATATATCAAACGTTGAGTTTATATATACTCAGACCTATAGTCATTGGACAAGAGATCATGGTCCAGAATTTATAATTGGTGAAAATCATTGGGAAGTTATTAATCAAAAATTTAATGGTTACCCTACTAATTATGGATGCGAATTTGTAGAAACTGATTGTGATGATAATATGATATTGATTGATTGTGTAGGTGCAGAATTTTGTAATAATCAACCTCAGTATGAGGGATATGATTGTTATGTAAACAATGATTTATGTGAAGATTTTAATGGTGATGGACAAATTGTTGATTGGCTTGGAGATGGATATTGTGATAATGGAAATTGGGGATTAGATTTTATGTGTGATGAATATAGCTGGGATTGCGGTGATTGTGGTGGTGAAATAATAGATGAAAACGGTTATTGTGAGGATAATTTAAATACAATAGAAAGAAATCAATTTGAAGGCAGGCCTATAGATTTTCAAGCTAGAGGATGGGAAGAAGATGATGATACTAATGTAGATTTTGCTAATCAACTTGAGTGGGACATTAAGGATTTAGATCTTTATTGGACCGGTGGTAATTTTATGACGGATGGTTATGGTATGGGTTTTTCAACACAGCTTATGGTTAATGAAAACACTATTGAAAATGAAGTTTTTCAAGAAATTATGAATCAGGAACTATATTTTTCTGATTATTATATTTTTGACAACCCAAATGAGCTTAGTATTCAGCATATGGATTGTATGGCTAAGTTAGTTGATGCTGAAACCATTATTATTAAACAGGTTTCTGAATCTAGCCCTGAGTATGAATGTATTGAAGATTTTGCTGAATCATTTTATAGTTTAAATACATTTTATGATAGACCATTTGAAATTAAGAGAATTTATTGTCCAGAAATACCTGGAGGACCATGGGAGGATAATCCGGTAGCAGCTTATACTAATTCACTTATATTAAATAATAAAGTTTTAGTCCCTAAATATGGTATACCTGAAGATGAAATGGCTATTCAAGTCTTTAAAGAAGCAATGCCAGGGTACCAGGTTATTGGTTTTGATCCTTTAAATATCGATCCTTGGTATGGAGAAGATGCACTTCATTGCAGAACAAAGGGTATATTTGATCCACATATGATTAATATCTCTCACAAATCAATTAGAAGTGATGAAATATTTAGTGATGATATTGAGATTGAAGCTGAAATTATTGATTATAGTTTTTCTGAGTTAGAATCAGTTAAAGTATATTGGAAATATAGCGCTGAGGATGGACCATATGGCCAATTTGAAATGAATTATATATCAGATAATACTTATGCTGCCTTATTTCCAGAAATTAATTTAAATTCAGAGATTGAATATTTTATTGTTGGTACAAATTCTATGGGTAATACTGTGTCTCATCCAATAGCGGGTTGGCATACTTTTATTTTAGATAGCTTATATGGTGATATTAATGGTGACAACCTTATTAATATTCAGGATATTATTTTAATTGTAAATTATATTTTAGAAGGATTTTATAATGAGTCTTCTGATTTAAATTTAGATGGACAATTGAATATACTAGATGTAATTGTATTGGTTAGTTTAATTTTAGATGAATAATTTTATAAAAAATATAATATTATATTTATTAATTGGAATTGTATATACTATAAATTTTAGTGAAGATGTTTCTCCAATTATTTATAATAATTGTACTTCATGTCATCGCCCAAATGAAATTGGTGCTTTTCTACCATTTGAAAATTATCAGGATGTTTATAATAATAGATCTTTAATTGCTTATGTTATTGGTGGTGATGATGAGTTACGACATGGTAATCCTATTATGCCACCTTGGCCTCCAGACCGTGAATATAGTACTCTTTTAAATGAAAGATATTTAGAGGATGATGAGATTGATTTAATTCTAGATTGGGTCGATCAAGGAGCTCCACAAGGAGACCCAAATTTAGAATATCCTATACCAGAATTTCCTGATGGTTCAACTCTTGGAGAACCAGATTTAACTTTTGAAATGGAAGAATCTCATTTTATTGAAGGAAATTATGAAGATGATTATAGATGTTTTGTTTTTTCACTTGATAATGAAGAGGAAATAGAGATGTCTGCAATTGAATTCCGTCCTGGTAATAGAGAGGCTGTGCATCATGCAATTATTACATATATACCTCATGGTGATGCTGATTATTTAGATAATCAAGATAATCAATATGGATATGAATGCTATGGAGGATTTAATCTAAATACTACTACTGATTTGATTGGTGGTTATGCTCCTGGTTTATCTAGTATTGAATATCCTGAAAATATTGGAAGAACTATTCCTTCTAATTCAGATATTATTGTCCAAGTTCATTATGCTCCACTTTTAACTGATCAAGAAGATTTGTCTTCAGTAAATATATTCTTTAAAAACCAACCTATAGAAAGAGAAATAGAACAAGAAATTTTTGATTATTGGGAGTTTTATTTGCCTCCAAATCAAGAAACTACTATAACTAGGAACCTTTATATTCCTTCATCTCTTAGCTTGGTAAATATTTTACCCCATTCCCACTTACTTGGAAAATCTTGGGAAATTTATGCTACAACTTTTCAAGGAGATACAATTCCTATTATAAAAATACCTCAATGGGATTTTGATTGGCAAAGTTTTTATTATCCAGAATATTTATTAGAAATACCTGCAGGTTCAACTATTACAGCAATCTGTGTTTATGATAATACATCAAACAACCCAGACAATCCAAATGACCCTCCGCAGTTAGTATTTCCGGGTCAAGGGACTAATGATGAGATGTTTTTTATTCCTATTGAATTTATTCCATACCTGCCTGGAGATGAAGAAATTTATTTAGGAGATTCTGAAGATTGCTCTCTAATTGGTGATATTAATAACGATGAAGGTTTAAATGTTTTAGATGTAGTACTTTTAGTTAATTTCATATTAAGTGATATTCAAAATTCTTGTTCAGATTTAAATTCAGATGGTACAGTTAATATTTTAGATATTGTTTTATTAATTGAAATTATTTTAGAGTAGATGAAAAATTTCACAATTATAGTTTTACTTTTTTCTTTTTTATTTTCAAAAGAAAATAATATTAGTTCAGGACCTATGGTTGGTTATTCTGAAAAAATAGAAGTTGCTTTGTGGGTTCAAACAAAAACAAAAGCAGATGTAAAATTTTTATATTGGGATATTAATGATCCTAAAATAAAATTTGAGACAGATTCAAAAACTACAGAAAAAGTATCTGGATTTACAGCTACACTAGTTGCTGATTTAGTAAAACCAGGAATAATCTATAATTATCAACCAGTTATTAATGGTAATAAAGTTGATTTTGATTATAAATTAGAATTTCAAACTCAAGAACATTGGGAATATCGAAAAAATGCCCCTGATTTTTCATTTTCTATTGGAAGTTGTGCTTATACTAATGAAGTAGAAAAAGATCGTCCTGGTAAAAGTTATGGGGGAGATTACTTTATTTATTCAAATATTTTAAATAAAAATCCAGATTTTATGCTTTGGCTTGGTGATAATGTTTATTTTAGGGAGCCAGATGCATCAAGAACAGGGGTATATCATCGTTATACTCATGATAGAGCTCTGTTAGATTTACAGCCACTTCTGGGTTCTGTTCACCATTATGCAATATGGGATGATCATGATTATGGCCCTAATAATTCAGATAGAAGTTTTATATATAAAAATTTAACTCTTCAGGCATTTAAAGATTTCTGGGCGAATCCATCCTATGGTATTGGAGGTGATGGAGGTATTACTACACAGTTTAAATGGTCAGATGTTGATTTTTTTCTTCTTGATAATCGTTTTTTTAGAACTCCTCAAAATAGAAAATATATTTATAAAGAAATTTTAGGTGATAATCAGGTTCAGTGGCTTATAGATGCACTTTTAAATAGTAAAGCACCTTTTAAGATTGTTGCTATTGGAGGTCAATTTTTAAATTCTGAGAAAGTATTTGAGAATCATATTAATTGGGAAGATGAACATAAGAAAATTTTAAATTTAATTAAAAAAGAAAAAATAGAAGGTGTTATATTTTTATCAGGCGATAGACATTTTTCAGAAGTATCTAAAATGGATAGATATGATGCTTACCCTTTATATGATTTTACTGTATCACCATTAACATCAGGTTTTTGTGACATTTGTAAAAACGAAAAAAATAAATATAGAATACCTGGAAGTGGAGTATTTCAAAGAAATTTTGCAGTTTTTAAAGTTTCAGGTATTAATAAAAATAGAACTTTAGATTATACTATATTTAATAATAAAGGTGAGCCATTATGGAATTATACACTTCATGAGGATGATTTAAAATATGGAAAATAGTGTATGGTCAAAAGATTATCAAGATGCAAAGAAAAAATTTCATAATTGTATAGATTCTTTAAGATCTAAAAATATTAATGTATCTCACGATCAGCTTAATATTAATGAATTAGATCCCTATGGTAATGATTTACTTGTAGATGTTGCATGGGTAGGTGATTTTAATGCTAAAAAAGTTTATATGTCAACTTCTGGTATTCATGGTGTAGAAGGTTTTGCAGGTTCTGCAATTCAATTAACTTTACTAAATAATTTTAATAAAATTCCAAAAAATACAGCATTTATTTTTGTTCATGTTTTAAATCCTTGGGGCATGTCATGGATTAGAAGAGAAAATGAATCTAATGTAGATTTAAATAGAAATTTTCTTACTAGTGATAAAGCTTATAAAGGCTCTCATCCACATTATGCAAAACTTGATTCAATCATTAACATTAAAAAAGTATCTAAAAAAATAAATTTATTTAATATTAGGATGTTAATCCATGGATTGCTTCATGGTCAAACAAAAACTAAGCAAGCTTATGCTGAGGGACAATATGATTTTCCAAAAGGACTTCATTTTGGTGGGTATAAATTGGAAAAAGGTCCTAGTCAATTTATTGACTGGCTTAAAATAAAATTAGTTAATGTTAAACGTTGTGTTTGGATTGATTTACACACAGGTTTAGGAGAATCTGGTGAAGATGCACTATTAGTTGATTTATCACCTGATGACACAAAATATATTGAGTTAAGAAATCAAAAATTTGGTCATAGAATTGCTAGTTTGGATCCTAAAGCTGGTGTTGCATATAAAATTAGAGGTGGAATGCAAAAAGGTATTGAATTACGTTTTTCAAATATAAATTGGACTTCAATAACACAAGAGTTTGGTACAATACCAGGTATAAGTGTAATTAAATCATTGCGTTCTGAAAGTAGTTGGACTCATTATGGTAATAAAGAAGGGCTAGATTTATTAAATCATTGGAGTAAAAAAGATTTATTAGCTGCCTTTAGACCTTTTGATTATAAATGGGAAGATAAAATTATATTAAGAGGTAATAAGCTCTTTAATCAAACTCTCAAATTTTTATTAAATTAGATATTAATTTTTTTTAAGATCGGTATTGATAAAAACCGTAAAACAATAGATATCATCATTGATATATGTATTGGAAGTAAATTAAAATTTTCACCTAATTGATTAATATAATTTGATTCAACGATTAATCCAGCCAAAATTCCTCCTAAAAGAATAGCTGTTCCCCTTATAAAAGTTCCCACAGCTGAAAAATGAATCACATCTTCTTTTTTAGAAATTTTATATAATAAATTAAAAGATGAGAGTGTGTAAGCTGAAAAACAAATTCCAGCTAAAATAGATACTATAAAAGTTGCTATAATTTGTATTTGACTATCTAAATAATATAATAGTATCCATGGAATAGGCAGGATAACAATTATATAGGTCGATATTTTTAAAACCTTATAATCTCCAACACGCTCACATAATTTCCCAAAATAATTAGAACTTGCAAAATTAGATATTTGCCACAATGTCATATTAATTGTATAAACAAAAACACTTAATTCCATGGTTCTAAGCATATATATTGAAAAAAGTGGCCCAAAAAACATAATTGAAAAGCTTATATATGAATTAAATATAATGTAATAAAAACTTTTGTTTTGTTGAGATATTAAGTTTTTAAAGGAGTATATATATTCAAATAAGTTTTGTGTTTCTTTTTCTTCAAAGTTAAACTTTTTATTTAAATAAAAAGCTGATAAAGCACGCCCTAAAAATGCAGCAATGAAAATGATAGCAAATCCATATAACATATTTTCATTAAAAAAATGTAACACATAGCCTGCAATTAAAGTTACGATAAATGATACAAAGCCAATAATTCTATTTCTTTTTCCAAAATATCGAGCTCTGATTCTTCTAGGTACAAAATATCCCATCCAAGCTGTCCATGCAGGTTGAATTACAGTACCAATTATCCAATATAGACAACTCCAGATTAATACATATTTATATGTAGGTTTATAAAAAAGCAATAAAACAAGTATAATCCAAAGTATTGCCTGAATATATGACATAGCTACCACAAATTGCTTTAGATCTTTGAAGTTATTTTTAATTGAAGTAGAGAATAATTGGAAGCATGATCCAACAAATGGTGGAAAAGAACTTAAAAATGAGATTTGAAATGCAGAAAATTGAAGAAAAACTGCGCATGCTGATAAAAAGGTTTCACCTCCACCATACATAATTGCCCAAAAGCTACCTTCTATAGTAGATAATTTTAGGTTTTGTTTTACTTTCCCTTTTTCCATTAAAATATAATTAAATATGCAGTATAATAACATGCATACCCTAATAAGAATCCTATTAAAGAATCAGAAAGATAATGCACACCTAGAAAAACTCTAGATAATCCAACTATAATAGGCCAAAAAATCAAGAAATTTAATCCTTCAAATATAGTCATTATAATTAATGCACTTATGATAGTTCCTGATGCATGTCCTGATGGTAAACTATATTTATCTGGTGGTTTTACTAATGCATTTATATTTTGATGTTCTTCAAAAGGTCTATTTCTTTTTATTGTATTTTTAATCAGAAAATAAATAGGATACTGAAAGCTATAAGCAATTAAACCCATTTTTATTGCGTCAAGGCCTTTATCAAAATCAATTAGAATACTTATAATAGCATATAATACATACATCCACCATTCTCCTGTGAATGTAAATATTCTAAAAAAATAAAATATTAATTTATTTTTGATTGCTAGTTTATTTAGCAAAAGAGAGATATTTTTTTCAAATTTATTCATTTTGTAATACAATGTAAAAATAATTGTCTATTTCACATATATATATTAGTTTGAAATACTAATAAATACTCAAATATATTATTATATTAAGGATATTCATCAAATGAAAAATATTATCATACTAATTTTAACTCTTTCAACCCTTTTTTCTTATGAACTTTATAAGGAAATTAAGATTAATAATGCTGATGACCAGTTAATAGCTATTTTAAATGAACTACAAGTTGATTTAGATCATGTTCATTTAGAAAATGATAATTCTATACAATTTGCTATATCTGAGTCAGATTTATCTAAAATTGAATTATATAATATTTCCTATACTATTATTCATGAAAATTTACAAGAATTCTATGCTTCTCGACTTACTAATGATATAGAATCTAGAGATTTTGAGTATGGGTCAATGGGTGGATATTATACTTTTGATGAAATTGTAGAAAATTTAGATGAATTGCATCAAGATTATCCGAATTTAGTTGCAGAAAAAATTTCTATTGGACAAACCTTAGAAGGCAGAGATATATGGGCTTTAAAAATGAGTGATAATCCTAATATAGATGAAGATGAAGCTGAAGTTTTATATACTGGTCTTCATCATGCTAGAGAGCCTATGAGTTATATGAATTTATTTTATTATATGAATTGGCTTGTTGAAAATTATGGTACAGATCAAATGGCAAATGATATTTTAGATAATAGAGAGTTATGGTTTGTCCCTGCTATAAATGTTGATGGATTATTATATAATCAGCAAATAGCTCCAAATGGTGGAGGTATGCAAAGAAAAAATGGACGTGAAACTTGTAATGGAGGAGTAGATGGAGTTGATTTAAATAGAAATTATTCTTTTATGTGGGGTTTAGATAATCAAGGTTCTAGTCCTGATGGTTGTGATGAAACCTATAGAGGAAATGGTCCGTTTTCTGAACCTGAAACAGCTACTATTGAAGCTTTTGTTTCAGAACATGATTTTCCTGTAGCATTTAATTATCATAGCTATAGCAATTTACTTTTACATCCTTTTGGATACACAGAACCAAATCCAATGGATCAGGAAGATATAGATACTTTTACTGAGCTTGGAGAAGAACTAGTAAGTGTAAATGGTTATTTATTAGGTACGGGTGTTGATATTTTGTATGCTGTAAATGGAGAAGCTTGTGACTGGATGTATGGAGTGCATGGAATTTTTGCATATACACCTGAGGTTGGTTCAAGTCAGGATGGTTTCTGGCCTTCTACAAATCGTATTATTCCATTATGTGAAGAGAACCTATATGCTAATCAATATCTTGCTTTGGCAGCAGGTTCAAATTATAGTTCTGAGATTAGTATTCAAGATGAAATTTTTGTTCAAGGAGGAACCTATCCTTTAAATATTTCAATTAAAAATTCTGGATTAAGCTCGTCATCAGGTGATGTTCAAATTGATATTTTATCATCTGAAAATTTAATATTTGAATTATCTGAAATTACAATTGGAGATCTAGACTCAGGTGAAGAACTAGATTTAGGAAATATTACATATTTTGAAATTTCACAATCGACACCTGAAGGTTCTATTGAAGAGATTACTGTTAATGTTTATGATGACTATAATGTTATTTCAAGTAATTCTATTTCTATACTTATAGGTCAACCAGAGACTATAGTTAATGATGAATTTGAAGAACAAAATTTATGGATAGTTGGAGATGTTGATGATCAAGCATCGGCAGGAATATGGGAAAGAGCAATACCAAATCCAACTTATGACGATAATGGAGAAATGATTCAGCCAGAGTTTGATCATACAGTTAATGGACAATATTGTTTTGTTACAGGTAATGATGTATCAAACAATGATAGTGAATTTGGATATGGAGATGTAGATGGAGGGAAAACTACTTTATTTTCTCCTATCTATGATTTATCAGAGTATTCAACTGCAGCTGTTTCGTATTGGAGATGGTATGCAAATGCAGCAGCGGGTGGAGCTAATCCTGGTAATGATATATGGCGAGTTGACATTTCTAATGATGGTGGAAATATATGGTATTCTTTAGAAGAAACTAGTGATAACTCAAATACTTGGACTCGTCATCAATTTATTTTAAATGATGAAACTATTTCTTTATCTGATCAAATAAAATTTAGATTTATTGCAGAAGATATATATTATGATGGTGATAATGGTAGTGGTGGATCCATTATTGAAGCTGCAGTTGATGATTTTAAAATACTTGTATTTAATGATGGGCTTCCAGGTGATGCAAATTATGATGGTCAATTAAATGTTCAAGATGTAGTTATTATTATTAATATGATTTTAGGAAGTATAGAATCTGATTTTATTGCTGACATGAATAATGATGGTGGAATTAATATTCAAGATGTCGTACTTTTACTAAATTTAATTATTGGATAAATACTTGCATTTTCAAATTTTGAATATATTTTTAATTATGTTTGTTTCAGTTATCTTTTCAACTGAAAAGATAATGTTTATAAGTGCTAGTCCTTTTTCTTTTCAGGATATAATTACTAATCTAGATAATCAAGAGTCTCAAGAGGTGTTTGGTATTCTTAAATTTCCAGATAATTATTCAAAAGAAAAAAAATATCCCCTTATTATTGGTGTTGCAGGTAGTAAAGGTTGGGGTGAACATCACTATAAATATTTAGAAATGTATAGAGAATTAGGGATTGCTACTTTTGAACTTAATAGTTTTAAAAGTCGAGGAGTTAAATCAACAGTAGGCAGTCAAATAGAAGTAACAACTGCTATGATGATTTTAGATGTTTATAAGGCTTTTGAAGTATTAGCAAATCATCCTAATATAAATAAAAATAGAGTTGGTTTAACAGGTTGGAGTTTAGGAGGGACAGTTACACTTTTTTCAGGTTGGAAACCATTAAAAAAAGCAATTGGGACTGATTTGAAATTTGCTTCAAAATTAACCTTTTATCCAGCTTGTTTTGCTAAACCCTATAATGTTGATTTTGAAGATGTTCCTACTCATATTTTAATTGGAGCACTAGATACATGGACTCCTGCGGAAGCTTGCATTGAATTTAAAAATATGATGGATATAAAAGGATATGACTTTAATGTTACAGTGTATGATAGTTCTTATCATTCATTTGATAGATCATCAGAAATCTCTTATATTGAAAATGCTTATGCTTTTTCAGATTGTAGATTTAATATAAGAAATGACGGGGCAGTTTTAATGAATTTTTTAGATATTCCTATGAATACTCCTACACTTCAAAAAATTGGACTTTATTTTTGTGCTGAAAGAGGTACTATGATGGGAGGAAACCCTTTAGCAAGAGAGAAAGCATTTCTTTTTTCAAAAGAATTCATGCAAGAACATTTATTGTCTGAGTAATTAATATGTTTGAAAAATTAGCTATAGAACAAAGTTGGAATTATCATATTACTATCTCATGGGTAATGTGTATTTTATTATTAATTTTTATGGTTTTAGGGGTTTATTTAAATAAAAATAATAAAATAGAACTATTAAAGAGAATATCAATTTTTTTAATAGCATTTTGCTTATTTCAAGAAATTATTGATTATTTTCATCGTGCTTTTCTTGACCCTAATTATATAATTTCTTGGCAAAAAGATTTACCACTATATTTTTGTCATATAGCATTTTATTTTTCATTAATTGCTATCTATTTAAAATCAAAATCAGAGATTGATGATAATAGTATGTCTAATTCTTCAATAAGAACTCAATTTTTATTTGATGTATCATTTATATTAGGACTATCAGGAGCATTGCAGGGAATCTTTACTCCAGATTTTGAAAATATACATAATTTTATAGGTATTTTATGTGCTCATTTTCAGCATTCTTTAATTATTTTAAATGTATTTTGGTTAATTTCTGCTTACAACATGAGATTGCAGTTTAATGGAGCTATTTATACATATATTTTTATCAATTTAATAGTTCCTATTGCAATCTTTATAAATTATATGTTAGGTTATAATTTAAATGGTGATAGAGCTAATTATTTCCATATTATGGAACTACCAACAGTAGATAATTATTTATTAACCTTTGTTATTGATAAATCATTCCCCAATTTTATATTTTATATACAGCCTCTTATTATAGCTTATATAATTATATTATATATTCCATTTTTTATATTAAATCGTTATAGTTGTAGATAGATGTATTATTTAATATATTTTTCACTTTTCAATTTAATGTTATCACAGGTACATTTTTTTGATTTACCAGATTCTACTGGTGTTTATCAACCTATTATTATTGAACAATGTTTTGGCCTTGAAGTTGGGGATGAAATAGGCTTATTTGACATGTCTGGTTTAACCTCTGATGATTGCAGCAATCAATATTCTGAAATTTTAGTAGGTGCAGGTATTTATAATGGAGAACAATTAACAATTTCAGGATTTGGCTCTCTTGATTATTGTGATTTTTCTGATGGATATCAATTGCCAGGATGGATAGGGGGCCATCAAATTGAAATAAAAATTTGGGATTCATCTGAAGATATAGAATATATGCCTGATATAAATTTCAGTTTAGGAAGTGGAAATTGGGGAGATATATATTCTGTTATAGACACATTAATTGTTAATGAATTATCTAATACACCAGATAATTTTTCTTTATATGAGATTTATCCTAATCCATTTAATGCAATTACTACTTTTAATATTAATCATACTATAAACAGTCCTTTATACATATCAATTTTTGATATGTCAGGCAGGTTAATCGAAAAAATTAATTTTCACAACCCAATATATGATCAAAAAATTATATGGAATGCAACTAATTATAATAGTGGTATTTATATAGTTAATTTTGAATCTTCTAATACATTTATATCCAAAAAAATTAGCTTAATAAAGTAAAAGCCCTTTATAAAAATATAAAGGGCCTTTAAAAAAAATGTTGTATTCTCGGTTATTTAATAAAACATTTCTGATATAAGATATAAAATTAAAAATTAAATTAATGTGATTAAAATCAATTATTTAGAAAAAATAGATTTAAAGTTTTTAAAACTTTTAAATTCTAAAACATTATCACTTGGGTCTTTAATAAACATAGTTGCTTGCTCTCCCTTTTTACCCTTGAATCGTATATATGGCTCAACTATAAAATCTAAATTTTTATTTATAAATTTCTGTGACAATTCTTCCCAATTTTTCCAATCTAATATTATACCAAAATGTCGGACTGGGATATTTTTTTTATCAACGTTATTGGTATCTAAAGGGATATTTTTTTTATCTATTAAATGAGCTGATATTTGATGTCCAAAAAAATCAAAGTCTACCCATCTTAATGATTCTCTTCCAATCTCACACCCGATAGCATCAACATACCATTTTTTTGCTTCTTCAATATTATATACAGGAAAAGCTAAATGAAATGGATTTAGTTTTTTAATTGAAGCTATTCCTAATTAAATAAACTTTTAAAAAATGAGATCACTGGAGAATCTGATTTAGGTTTTTCCTTTAAAGAACATGAATAATTGTTTTCTTTTAAAGCAGCTACAATCATTTTTTCACTTACCATTTGGTCATCATATACTACTGTCATGCTAGATTTTTCAAAATTAACTGAACGAGATTTTATTCCTTCTATAGAATCCATAGCTCTATTAATTTTTTTAACACAGCCACCAGCACACATCATACCTTTAACATCAAAATCTGATGTTTTATCTGCAGATATTGAGATACCTACAACACATATTATACCAAGTAATATTTTTTTCATTTTTTAACTCCTTAATTATTTATGAATTTAAAATAAGATTAACTAATAACACAATATCTAATACATTTATTATTCCATCTTCATTTAAATCAGCATCTTGATTGTATTCACTATTATTTACAATTAGGTTTACAATGATTACTACATCTAAAACATTGATAATTTCATCACCGTTTATATCTCCTATAATACTATTATCTATAAATGTAACTGTAATAGGTACTACAGAATTAGGCTCAGAACTATTAGAGTTTATAATAATGTAAGCTATATCATCTTCATCCTGGATTAAACTTCCATCAATATCAATATTATATGTTGTTTGTTCTCCAAAATTAAGTGAATTTGAATCAAATATTGGAGTTACCCACTCATTAATAGGCTTAAATGTTAATGTTAATTCATCATGAACGTAATCAGTATTATAAGCAATTTGAATAGCATCAGTTCCATTACTATTTTGAATTCCAATTGTTGCACTTGAAGTATAACCATCCATAGTTCTATAATTAATATCTATTTTTTGATTTTTATAAAGCACAATTTGAAAATCAAATATTCCAGCATAATCAGGGTTACTTCCACATCTAACAACATTATTAAACCAAATTACTGTTTTATTATCTATAGTTTCATAATAAACTTTACCTTCTCCTTCATTACTACAACCTTCTCCTTCATTTTCAGGATTTAAGTCATCCCAAAAAGCAAAGATAGCATTTTGAGGGCCATTATCATTGGGTAATGTTTCATTACTCCACTCATTATTATTATCACCAAACCCAACCCATCCATTTGGATTAATTAATAATTGATTATATGAATCTCCATAAAATTTAAAATCAAATCCAATATCTATAAAATTACCATCATCATTATTTTCAAATTGCATTTGATTAGATTGACTAATATCTATCCAATTATAGTTATTATCAACATCTAGGTCACTATCAACCCAATAATTTCCATAATCATCATTTCCTTCTGAATAAACAAGAGGCGAAGTATATATTGTGTATGATAAAATAGATTCTTCTTCTCCAATATTTGATAATGTAATATTTTCTGTTGAAATTTGACCTTCATCTATTTCAAAATTAATTTCTGAATTAGATAACTCTAATTCAGCTTGTGCAAGATTCCAAACAGCACCTGTTTTTCTTGTACTAATAAATAATGCTGAATCATCACTTAATGTTCTTGCCGCTCTTGCATAAGTGTTATTAAAAGTATATTCTAATCCAGTAGTTCCCCAATGATCTTCTATTCCAATACTGCAATATCCTCCGTGTTGTGGTGTCCCACCGCCATAACTTCCATTAGATGTATTATTAAAATCTTCATATTGTAATAGTATTTCTCCATCTCCAGTTGGAGTACTATAGAATGTTGGGTCAAAAAGTATTGCTTGGAAACTTTCATTAGAATTATCTTCATAAGTTTTAACATTGTTCCACTGAACAATATATACATGTAATAATTCATCATAGTATCCATAAACAGCACCACCAGAATCAGCAGTTAAATCATCCCAAAATACTGCTAACATAGGAGATGGACCTCCAGGACCTGGAAGATGATCATTTCTAAATGATTCTAAAATACTGCTACCAAATGAAATCCATCCATTTGAACATACTGTTATTTGTTGGTACTCTTCACCATAAAATTTAAATGAAAAAGGTAAGTTAATAACTTGAGAATCATCTTGGTTATTCCCATCGTCATCATTTACTGTATTAAGAGGGTTTCCTATACTTTCAATATCAATCCAATCATAAATTGGAGCTAAAGAGTAATTTGTATCACCAAAGTCATAAATATAATATCCATAATTATCAGGGCCTAATGGATCAACTACACTAACAGTTCCAATTTCTATATCCTGTGAAGAAATAAGTTCAAAACCATATTCAGTTTCACAGCTAAAGTCTACTATTTTAGTTTCTCCATTAAATGCAGTATTATCAAGATTCATGTTAAATGCTGAAGAATTACCTGTTCCATTATTTATTATTTCTTCAATATTAATTAATTGTTCTGAAATATTAAGGTCAGCACTTTGAGTTGTTACTGAGCAAACAAATAAAGGAGAAGATAATGTTCCTGTGTTTGATAATGTAATAAACCCATTAGCTGCGTCTCCTGGATCTAAAATATTATTATCGCCATCATTTATAAATATTCCAGTAATAGATAATTCAAAACTTTCAATATTATAATAGAGATTAGTTATATATTCAGTTCCATCTGAATCATTGATTAGTGTTAGATAAAAATTAATAATATTATTGTGTTCTTCCATATCGGATAATTCAAAAATAAAAGCTTGATCTGGATAGTTTATTCCATTTTCAATGTTGCCATAATAAACTTCATTAAATATTGGATTAATTTGATTATCACTACTTAAAATAGCACTTATATTTTGAAATGAGTTATCTCCATCATAATGGATAGGTACAGTTAACTGTATTGTTTCACCTGGATTCATTATACCATTATTGTTTGTGTCATTAAAAGATGAAGTTTCAACGCTAGCATAAGGCACATAATTATCCTGTTGATATTCAATATCACTTAGATAAGGTTTGTGATTATATTTAGTTACAGTTAATTCTAAGTCATCTGTAATTTGAATTTCACTTTCATCCAAATTAATAACAACATTCCCAAATGAATCAGTAAATCCTTCAAGATAGAAGCTACTTGATCTATTTTCTATCAGAGTTACTAATGCTTCTTCGATTGGTGTTCCAGTAGCAGTTGAAACATTAAATGACATAAAATTGTCACCTTGAGATATGCTATTTTGATGTTGAACATTCATTGTTGTAGGAGTATCAGTAAATAGCATTGTTGATCCATCTCCCATTAAATTATTCCAATGTGTAAAAATAGTAACCCAGTTATTTGGATTAGATGGATAATTTTGATATAAATTTGCTTTTCCAGCTACTAGCCCTTCACCAGCTGTTTGCATACCTTCGGCAAATATTCCATGATAGATTCCTATATTAACGGCATTATTAAACATGGTATGTGTTCCAAGAGTAGATGTCCCAATACATGCTACAGAACCTTTTGGAGAGGTAGTACTCCCTGCTCTTAGAAATTTTTCAGATAGACATTGGTTTTCTGAAGCAAATGAACCTGTTCCACAGGTAATAACAGTTGCAAAAGGTAATTTATATCCATTGTTTGCAGCATCAATATCATTACTTCCAAAACCACTTACACCATAATAACCTCTATAATTAAAATAACTAACACCTTCATCTAATTGATCACGCATCCAATTATCATAGCTTCCACCACTAGTTTTTAATCGAATATCTTCAACTCCATACTGATCCATTACCGCTGCTATATTTTCTGCTGTAATTTCACAAGATATCCCTGATGTTGATGGGTCTCCCACAATAGCAGCTTTTTCATGCCAATTTTCTGAATCATCATTAACTTGTTCATAACCCAATATTTTACTTATTACTACTGCTAATTCAGATGTACTTCTTACTGAGATTCTACCAAGAACTACCTCAGGCCATAGGTCATTTCCATCAAGCTGCGAATATGGGTGGTCACCTTCACCATTATACCCTGAATCATATTCAGTATATGAATCAATATTATAGTTTCCTCCGTCATCACCTACAAGAGTTACAAAT
>JAAZYZ010000105.1 GCA_014239355.1 Fidelibacterota bacterium | reverse complement strand
TTATTGCTATTTTAGAAATGATTAAAAATAAAAAAATAATAATTGAACAGAAAAATTCATTTTCTGAAATATATATTATAAATAATATAAATTAATTACATGAATCACAAAAATATTATTGAAACAATTCTCTTAGCTTGTGAAAAACCTATATCAAATGATTTAATTCGTAATGCATTAAAAGTAGATTTAAGCAATAATCAAATTAAAAATATTATTAATATTTTAAATAATGAATATCAAAAAAACAAAAAAGGTATATATATTGATTTTATATCAGAAGCATATCAGATTAGAACTCTTCCAGAATTTCATAAATATATTACTGTAATTCAGGATAATAATAAACAATATAGATTAAGTAATGCTGGGCTTGAAGTATTGAGTATTGTTGCATTTAAACAGCCTATTTCAAGGTTAGAGATTGAATCGATTAGAGGGGTAGATTCCATTAGTGTTATTAAAAAGCTTTTAGATAACAACCTGATTGTTTTTAAAAAATCAAAAAAACAGAATAAAAAAGAAATATTTTATAAAACTACTGATTTTTTCTTAGAAACTTTTGGTTTAAATACAATTGAAGATTTAATCAACACGCAAGATATTAAGGAGATTTTAAAATAATCATGAGACTCAATAAATTTTTAGCAAGATGTGGTGTAGATTCTAGAAGAAAATGTGACAATCTGATAAAAGATAAAAAGATTTCTATAAATGGAAGTATTGTAACAGATTTTTCTTATAAGGTTAAAAAGGATGATATAGTGTTATTAAATGGAAAATTTTTAGAGATTGAAGAGGAATCTGTTGTGTATATTTTAAATAAGCCAAAAGGTTATATTTGCACTTCAAATGATACCCATTCAAGATTAAAGGTTATTGATTTAATTGAAAGTGAGGTTAGATTATTTACTATAGGAAGGCTTGATAGAGATACTACAGGTATCATTTTATTAACTAATGATGGAGATATTTCTAACTATTTAACACATCCTAAGTATAGAAAAGAAAAAAAATATTACGTAAAAACAAAAGGAAAAATAGAATCAGGATTTCTAAAACAAATTAAAAATGGATATATTCTTGATGATGGAACAAAGGTTAAGGCTCAGATTAAATTAATGTCTCAATTAGGTAATAATTTTGAATGGGATGTAATATTAAAAGAAGGTAAAAACAGAGAAATTAAAAGAATATTTTCTAATTTTGATGTTAGAGTAAGTCTACTTCATAGATACTATTTTTCAGGTTTTCAGCTTAATAATTTAAATCCCGGTAAATATAGGAAATTATCAAAAGTAGAAATGAATAATGTATTAAAATAAAATTCTTTTTAATTGTATAGGGCTTATGGTTATATTACTTGGCTTTTTGTAAATGGAGTTTTTATTAAAATGATAATAGCGATTGATGGGCCTGCAGGTTCAGGAAAGAGTACAACAGCTAAGTTGTTAGCAAAAAAAATAGGTTTTATTTATTTAGATACTGGTGCAATGTATCGTGCAGTGACTCATTATCTTTTAAATAATTCTGCTGATTTAACTGATTCTTCAGAAATTTTACAATTATTAAATAAAATGAATCTAACAATAGATCATCAAAATAATGATTTTATAGTTTTTTTAGATAATCAGAATGTTAATAGCCATATTAGAAAACAAACTATCAATAGATTTGTTAGTGATGTGAGTAAAATTAGTGAGGTCAGGAAAGAAATGGTTAAAATACAGCGTAATTTTTCTAATAAAAAAGATATTGTTGTAGAAGGACGAGATATAGGATCTCACGTTTTTCCTGATGCAGATTATAAATTTTTTATTAAAGCTGATATATTAGTTAGAGCAGAGAGAAGATTTAATGAAATATCTGATAATTCATCAATATCTATATCAGAATTGGCAACTCAATTAGAAAAAAGAGATATGTTAGATTCTAATAGATCTATTTCACCATTAATAAAAGCAACTGATGCATTAGTGATTGATACAACTTCATTGACTATAGATCAGCAAGTAAATAAACTATATAACATAATAACTAATAACTAACAAATAGGTAATAAAACATAACATGATAAATGATAACAACGAAAATACAAATGATAATTTAGGACAAGAATTAGATCAGGATTTAGATAACAAAATAACAGAAGTTAATACTATTGAGGATGTAAAGGCTGACATTATTGAATCTGATTCAACTGAGTTAGAAACAATAGCTGAAGAAAAAACAGATAATTCTAAAACAAATAAAAAGATGATTAACTATTTAGATAAATCAATTATAAATATTAAGCAATATGATTTTGAGGAAATTGATAACGTTGTATCATTAGAGGATGAGGAAAATAAAGAAATTTATAACTCAGGCTTAGATAAGAAAGAAAAAGATGTAGTAAAAGGTATTATAGTTAGAGTTAATGAAAGAGATGTTTTTGTAGATATTGGCTTTAAATCTGAAGGTCTTATTTCAAAAAATGAGTTTAAGAACTCAGTTCCTATTGTAGGTGAGAGTGTTGATGTTTTTATTATTTCTTTTGAAGATAGAAAAGGTAATTTGATTTTATCTAGAGAAAAAGCTGAATTCATGTTAAAGTGGGATGAATTACGAAATAATTTCGATAATTCTGAAATTATATCAGGTAAAATTGTAAGGAGAATTAAAGGCGGTATGATTGTAGATTTAGATCCAGTTCAAGGGTTTTTACCCGGTTCTCAAATTGATATTAAACCAATTACTAATTTTGATGAATATGTAGGTATGGAAAGTGAATTTAAAATTGTCAAATTTAATGAATTAAGACAAAACATTGTCTTATCTAGAAAAGAGATATTAGCTAATGATTTGGATGACAAAAGAAAAGAGATAATGGACAAATTAAAAGTTGGCGATATATTAAATGGTACTGTTAAAAATATTACCGATTTTGGAGCTTTTATAGATTTAGGTGGTATCGATGGATTGCTGCATATAACAGATATTACTTGGGGAAGAATTAATCATCCATCAGAAAAGATTTCTATAGGTGATGAGCTTCAAGTAAAAATTATAGATTATGATCCAGAAACAGTTAGAGTTTCTTTAGGGCTAAAACAGTTACAAAGTGAGCCATGGGATGGTATAGAAGATAAATATCCTATCAATACAATGGTAAAAGGTAAAGTGGTTAATATGATGAAATATGGCGCTTTTGTTGAGCTTGAAGAAGGAGTTGAAGGGTTAGTCCATGTTTCAGAAATGTCTTGGACAAGACACATTAAGCATCCTACTGATTTATTTAAAATTGGAGATACTTTAGAAGCAAAAGTACTAACTGTAGAAAGTAGTGAAAAGAAGATTTCTTTAGGGATAAAACAATTGCAAGAGAATCCATGGGATAAAATTGAGGAAAAATATGAAGTTGATAGTATCCATGAAGGTATTGTAAAAAATCTAACTCAATATGGAGCATTTGTTCAATTAGAAGAAGGTGTTGATGGACTAGTTCATATATCAGATATGTCATGGACTGAAATTGTTAAGCATCCTAAAGATATTTTAAATAAAGGAGATAAAGTTAAAATTAAAATTTTAGATTTATCTAATAAAGAACACAGATTATCTTTAGGTATCAAGCAAGTAACTGATAATCCTTGGGAAAATATTGGTGATGAGTATGAATCTGGCAAAAAAATTGATACATCAATCATTGAAGTAACAGACAAAGGTGCTACAGTTAAATTAGATAATAATTTAGAAGGTATAATTCTTTTTAAAACTTTATCTAAAGAAGAAAAAAAAGCAGCTAAAGATGTTTTTATTCCTGATTATAAATTAAAGGTTACAGTTCAAGAAGTTGATGAAGAATTAAGAAAAATAATTTTTATTGTTGATTTTTCTGAACATTTAAATAATTCCTCTGAATCTGATTCTGGATCTCCAGAAGATGAGTAATAAATTAATTGTAATATTATATCATGAATATATTAGGTATTGAAACCTCTTGTGATGAAACCTCTGCGTCAATTATAAGTGATGGTCAGCTTATAAGTAATGTAATATATACTCAACAAATTCATAAAAAATATGGGGGAGTTGTACCAGAGTTAGCTTCTCAAGAACATTTAAATGAAATTATAGATGTTGTTGATGCTGCACTTAACCAATCTTCTTTAAAATTATCTAATTTAAATGGTATTGCTGTTACTTATGGACCAGGTTTAATGGGGTCATTATTAGTTGGTTTAAATTTTGCAAAAGCAATGTCCTTATCATTAAAAATACCTTTTTTAGGTACCAACCATTTAGAGGGACATTTATTTTCCAATTATATCGAAAATGAAAATATTTCTTTCCCAAATATTTGTCTTCTAGTTTCAGGTGGACATACTCAAATATGGTTAATAAAGGATTATAATCATTTTTCTTTAATAGGAGAAACTACTGATGATGCTGCAGGTGAAGCATTTGATAAAGGAGCAAGAATACTAGGTCTTGAATATCCAGGTGGTCCTGAAATTGATAAGATATCTAAAAATGGTAATGTTAATTTTGTTAATTTTCCTAGACCTAAAGTTAAAAAATCACCTTATAGTTTTTCATTTAGTGGCTTAAAAACAGCTTTATTATATTATTCTCAAAGAACTAATGAGGATGAATTTCAAAATAATATTTCTAATATTGCAGCTTCATACCAAGAAGCTATACTTGATTGTTTATTTAATGCATTAAAAAATATTATTATAGATTATCCAGATGTAAATGATATTTATATATCAGGTGGTGTGGCAGCAAATAATAGGTTAAGAGCAAAAGGTAAACAGTTTGAATTAGATTATAAAAAGAAAATAATATTACCGAGGTTAGAATATTGTACTGATAATGCGGCAATGATTGCTATGGCTGCATATCAAAAAATTATTAATGGTCAGAAATCTAATTATGATTTAGCTCCTATTCCTAATTTAAAATTATAGTATATATGTTATATCTAAATATTATTTTTCAAACTCTAATTGATATCATTTTATTTGACAATTTATTTTTATCTTTTTATTTCTTTCTATTTCTTTATTTCATTTATTTACTTTCAAAAAAAATTAAAATAAATAGTACTAAAAGTAAATTTATACTATTATTTAGATTTTTAATATTAGTATTGCTTATCCCTCTATTTAATAATACTTTTTTTAAATACCAAGAATCATTATTTAGAACACAAAAAATAGGTGTAATGGTTGATAATTCTTTAAGTGTTGATAAAATATTAAATGATTATTCTATTAATATTTCGACCTATTTAAATCAAATTTCAAATTGGGGATATGATGATAGTATTGATATGTATTGGTATGATTTAGATAGTATTATAAATAAAGATAATTTTTTATTTAATAATGAATCTACATCATTTGATTACATTAAAGATATTTCATTAAACAAGGAAATAGATCAATTAATATTAATTTCAGATGGTATGATTAATTCTGGATTTATATCTAATAATTTTTATAACCAAGATAATATCATTATACATGCAGTTGGAGTAGGAAATATTGATAATAATCAAGATATAGGTATAACGGATGTTAAATTAGAATCTTTAATAGATTCTATTAATTTAAATGTTTCATTTTCAGTTAACATCATAGAAAATAAGAGTTTTATTTACGAAATTTTATCCGATGATAATCTTCTCTATTCAGATTCTATAAAAGTTTCATATGGAAATTATAATTTTGATAAAAAGTTTTCATTTCATTCTAATAATATTACTAATAACATAGTTACTAAGATAACTCCAATAGGATTTTCTGATTCAAAAATACATAATAATCTTTGGAAAATTGATTTAATGAAAAATGAAATAAAAAATATATTATTGCTTACTGGAAAACTAAGTTATAACACATCATTTATTAAATCAAATTTAGAAGATATATCTAATATTCACTTGACTCACACATTTATATTGAATGAAGAATTTGATTATTCTAAATTATTACTAGATAATTTTGATTATGTGATTTTTGATAATTTTCCAAATGATATTTCTGGTTATAATTTTTTTAAGAAAGTTTATGAAAATAAATTAAAAATTCTATTTTTTGAAAGCTATAATTTTAACTCAGAATTATTAAAAATGATGTTAGATATCATTGCTCCAGAAGAATTTTATATTGATAATGGTAATTATCAAAAAAACTTTACGTTAGAAGGTGATTCTGATTTATTTTCTGTTAAATCTAACTATAGTTTATTTTGTAATGATTGTTCGAATTTTAACAAAAATAATTATTTTTCTAATGGAAGTATAGCTCAGTTATCATTATTTAGTTTCTATGCATTTTTAATACCTAATATTTCTGAATTATCATTTTTTATGAAAACAAAGTATAATAACCGATACATTGATGAGTATTTTAGATATCTAATTAATAAAAATTTAAATAATAATTCTTTACTTGATTTACAGGTTTATAAAAACAATTACTCAATAGGTGAAAAATTATTATTTAAATTAGAAAATACTATACCCTTTGATGCTATTAATAAAAAGATAGTTATAAATGATTTAGAGCGAATGATTATTGATTCTATAGAATTTGATTCTGAGACTAATTTATTTTTCAATAAAAATGGTAAATTTGAAATATATTGTTCATTTATAGGAACAAATTCAGAAGTTATTAATTCAAATAAAGAGACCTTTCATGTTGCTAAGCATAATATTGAATTAGAAGGTGGTGGTCAAAATGTAAGTTTATTGAAGAATATTTCTTCAAAATCGGGTGGTTTTTATACTCACATTGATAGCTTAGATAACAATTTTTTAGAAAGAATTAGTTTAAATCCTATAGAACAAGATTTAAAGAAGATTTATTCTGCATTAGATCTTTTTATTAGAGAAAAAATATTTCTATTAGTGATTATTTTATTTTGTTTAGAAATTTATCTTAGAAAGAAAATAGGTTTATTGTAGTTTTTAGAGAATAATTAAGGATATATTTTGATTGTACTTGGTTTAGGAGTTTCTAGGAAAGAAACTAAAAAAATACATTGTTTTTTAAATAATCAAAAAAATTTTTATTTTGATTTTGAAAGTGACATTAATGACATTGCCTGGAACAATTCTGAAAACATTGTTATTAATCGCATAGAATTATTAGAAAAAAGATTATATAGTAACACTTCTAAATTAAATGAAAATTTTAAAGTTACAGGTGATATAGCTTTTTATTTTTTACCATATATTGAACTTTTAATTAATAATTTTCCATATATAAAATTCATTTGTACAAAAAAGAGTAAAAAATATATTTTTAATGATGTTATGTCTGATATTAAAACAGACACCTCTACTCTTTCTAGATTATTTATGTTTAAAAAAAGATATAAAAATCATTGGATTGATCATGATGGGCGTAATTGGGAAAAAGATTATTTACTAGATAAATGTTACCCTAAGTTCAACAATAATAATTTAAAAGAATCAATTAATAAGTATATTGATTTATATATCTCAGATATAAAAAAAATACAAAAAAAATATCCTAAAAATTTAAAAGTATTTTTTTCAGATGAATTAGATTCAGAGTATGGAAAGAAAAAAGTATTATCTTTTATAGGAATTAATTAATCATGAGAATCTTATTATTTATATCATATTTATCTTTTTTATTATCATTTAACATAAATGATAGTAATCAAGACAATTATCATAATTCTAAAAATACTAAAATGGTACCATCTAATATTAAGATAGATAATCAAATTTTAGATAAAGTTATTGATGAAGATTTATATATAATTGGAGCGGGAGATGTTTTTCTTTTTAATATGATAACTACAAACGGTATTATTACATTAGAATTAGTAGTATCTCCAACGGGTGATATTTTAATTCCAGTAGTTGGAAAGGTTAATATTGAGGGTAAAATATTAGCAGAGGCCTATATTTTGATAACTGAGAAATGCAAAGAGAAATATGAAGATGCTCCTGTTTATGTGAATTTAATTAAATTACGACAATTTAAGGTTTTAATTTCTGGTAATTCAGAATATGCAGGTATGCATATTATTTCATCAAACAATAGAGTATCTGATTTAATTGAATCAATTTATTCATTTAGTTATTTAGATACAATATTAAGTCAACATTTATTTGATTATCCAAAGAATATGATGGTTAGTAAAGATGTTAGTATAATTAGGGATGGTTCTACTATATCAGTTAATTTATTTGATTATTATATACATGGTCATAGCTCCCAAAATCCTATTTTACTAGAAGAGGATATTATTAATATAAAAAATACAAATAAAATAACTGTATTAGGTGAGGTAATAAATCCTATCAGGATTAATAAAGAAAATTTAATGACATATAATGATATTTTAAATATTTCAGGTGGAATAACTTCATCAGGGGATTTAGATAAAATTAAATTTTTAAATTATTCAGGTATTTCCTCTTATTATGCTAATGAAAAAAATAGAATTTCTAATATTGATCCTAAATATCGAAGTGATACGGATGAATCTTTTTTAAGTGCTAGAAATAGAACTTTAGATGGAATGGTTTATATTAGTGATAATGTGAAATTAGAAGATTTTTTAAATTCCGAATCTTCAGAAGGGGATATTTTAATTGTACCTAAAAAGAGTAATTTTATTGAAGTGTTAGGTGGGGTAAATAATCCAGGTACATATTTGTTTTCAGATAAGAAAACTGTATATGACTACATCTTTAATGCAGGCGGTTATAATAATCTTTCAAAAAATATTTATGTATTAGATATTAATTCAGGATCTAGAATAAAAGTTAATAAATATTTTATCCCTGATGCTGGATCTATTATTTTTGTAGAAGAAAAAATTGGTTATAAAAGATGGGATAGAGTAAAGGATGTAATTTCCATATCTGCAAGTATTGCTTCTGTATTATTAGTTCTAAATAATGTTTTGGGGAACAATTAAGATGAATCAAAAGAATGATATTGATATATCTAAAATAACAACAGCTCTTAGGGATGGAAGAACTAATATTTTTTATATGACTTGCGTAGGATTTTTGTTATCTATTATTTACCTTTTTATAGCTACTCCGTATTATCAATCATATATATCAATAAATCCAATCGGGGACAATATTAATTCATCACGTTCAGTTGGAGGGTTGCAAAGCCTTGCCTCAGAATATGGAGTAAATCTAAATGTTGGTGATTTAATAAATGATAAACCTTCTTTTTATATTCCTGATATAGTAAATAGCAGGGTCTTAAAAAAGGCTGTTATTAGCAATAAATGGAAAAGTATAGAAAATGAATCAATTGATTTAATTAATTATTGGAAAATAAATGATTCTACTCAATTTGGTTTAGGAAAAATATTACAGTTTCTAAAAGGAACAGAGTCACCTTCAAATTTAGAATTAAGATATATGGATCTTGCTATAGATAGATTGACTGAACAAATATTAATCCAAGAAGAAGAATCTGGTTTAATTGTCATTTCTGTATTAATGGAAGAACCTCAGTTAGCAGCTGATATAGCAAATTATATATCAAATTACATTAAAGAATATGTAAGTGATATAATGCTGTCATATTCTTCTAGGCATAGAGAGTTTATAGAAGAGCGTTTACAGTATTCTAAAAAGGAGTTATCAACTTCTGAAGAAGAATTAAAAGAATTTAGTGAAAAAAATCCTTTTGCTGTGGATACTCCTGAATTACAATTGCAACGTGGCAGGTTAATGCGAAATATGGAAGTTAATCAACAAGTATATATAACATTGCGTCAACAATATGAGATGGCTAGAATTAATGAACTTAAAGAGACTCCTGTAATAAATATTCTAGATTTTGGTGAACCTGCATCAGATGAAGAAAAACCACAAAAAATGCTTATAATATTTTTAACTACATTAATATTCTTACTTTTTACATCTATTTTTATAGTTATAAAACAAGAAATCATTTCTAATGAATAAAGGTATTATTTAAAAACTAGGAGTTTTTTTTGTATCATATCGTTGGTTTATTAATATTATTTTTATCATTACTCTCAATCTTTAAAAAAAATATTGAAAAAAATAATTTAATTATATTTATTATAATTTCATTTTTATTTATCCTTGCTTCCATAAGGTATAATATTGGTACAGATTATCCATATTATGCCTTATTTTTTGAATCTGTTAGGCCGTTAACCTTTCATCCTAATTATAGTTTTCCAAGTGAATATATGGAACCTCTTTTTATGTATATTGTTGCTATTTTTAAATACATCTTTAATAGTCCATCTTTTTATTTTTCTTTATGGTCACTTATTGCATTATTTTTCTTTTGGTTAGGTATAAAAAAAGAGTCAAACAATTATATTTTATCTATTTTTATATTATATTGTATTTTTTATCATCATTATTTATTTAATACTATTCGTCAAGGGGTAGTAATGGGTATTTTTATCTATTCTGTTAAAGATATCTTAGATAGAAATTTTTTTAAAGTATTATTTGTTAGTTTATTTTCATCATTAATTCATTCATCTGGTCTTTTTATACTAATAGCATATTTTGCCTCATTTGTAAAGTTTAAAAGTCGAATATCTTTACTTTTATTATTGATAAGTTCAATTTTGATTTGGAAGACTGGTTTAGGGCAAGAAATATTTACTATCATAGCATTAAAATTTCAAAACGTTATACCTAATTTGTATATGTACGTTAAAGTATTTTTCTATGATCATAATTTAACCCAAGTTTCCCAAAGGTTATTTTTACTAATTCCTCTTATATATTACTATCCTATATTATCAAGTGACGATAGATTTGTAAAATTATTTTCTATCTATTTTTTTGGTGCTTTAATTTATTTTTCATTTGGTTTTTTTGGTTTATTTATAACAAGAATTAATATGTTTTTTAGAATTCTAGAAATTTTACTAATTCCTTTATTATATCAAAGATTAAAAAATAATAATCAGAAAGTAATTGCTCAATTTTGTATTATGATTTGGTGTTTTACTATTATGACTTGGCTGTATTATAAAGAAGCATATTATCCATTTAAAACGATATTTGGAAATTTTTATTAATATGTTAGTTAGTGTTATTATTCCTACTTATAATAGAAGAAATCTTTTAGACAATTCAATAAAGAGTGTCTTAAATCAAACATATAAAAATTTTGAAATCATCATTATTGATGATAATTCAAATGACGGTACATATGAATATATAAAAAAAATAAATCATGATAAAATCCAATATATTAAAAACAAAGAAACCATGTATGCTCCTAGAAGTAGAAATATTGGTATTTCTCACTCTAAAGGAGATTTAATTGCTTTTTTAGATGACGATGATGAGTGGTATCCTAATAAATTAGAAAAACAGATTAAGCTTTTTCAAGATAGTGATGTAGGGCTTGTGTATGGAGGTATTGATTTATTTTTTGAAGATTACAGCTTATCTTATTCAACTTCACCAGAATTAAAAGGCGATATATATAAAAATATGCTAATTAAAAATTATATAGGTGCAACTCCATCTGTTGTTATTAGAAGAGATATCTTAAATAATGTATGTAGCAAAGAAAATGAATACTTTGATCCTTCATTTCCTGCAAGGCAAGATTATGATTTATGGGTTAGAATTACTGAAAAGTGTAACGTTGATTTTGTTCGTAAGCCAGTTCTTAAACAGTATTATAGAAATAGTATTAAAAGAATATCAAGTAATGTTGATAATCATATAAAAGCACATCATTTATTAGATCAAAAGTACAAATTTTCTATAGAGTCAATTTTGTCTTCTTCAGATAAGAAAGAAAGACTGATTAGTCAGTATTTATTTTTGGGAGCTCAATCAATTAAAATTAATAAAAGAAAATTAGCAACAAAATACTATTTAGAAGCATTTAAAATAAAAAGAGATATAAAATCACTAATTATGTATTTTGTATCTTTTTTTGGCCCAAAATTGATGATAAAATTGAGATCTTGGTTTTAATGAAAAGTTATAATTCAATAGAGAAGAATTTATCTAAATTGATAAAATTTAGTCCATTTTTACATTCACAAATTAAGTTCTTATATCAAAAGATATCCTTTTTGTTAAATAAAGAGAAAGGATTTCAAATAAAATTGCATCAAAAATGTAGATTGGTTGATTTTAACATTAAGAATATTTTTTTTGTTTATTATGATCATATACCATTTTCAAAAGATATGAAATATTTTCTTTGTCATCAGATTACTAGTGAATTAACATTAACTATTTATAAATTTTCTTCTTTAGGAATCGAACTTCAAAAGAATTTATATACTACTCAATATTTTAATTTTCAGCAAGGTATAAGACCAATATGGATTAATAATAATAAATTTATTTTTAATCGTATTTTAGATAATAAATTGATTTCTAGTATATATAATATTGAGAATGATTCTTTTAATAATTTTGATATTCCTATTCAAGAAATTTCATCTAAAAATAATATAATTATAGCTATGGATTATTCAAAACTTGATATTATAAACCAAGATTATGGTTATGGTATAAATAAAAATATTTTACAAAAAGAAATAAATGGAATTTTAGTTTATGATTATATTCAAGATAAGCTTATTTTTGAGTTAAGTTTAGATAGAATCCATAGTTTATCTCAAAATAAAAATTTACCTTTATCTCAATGTGAAGTTAACCATATACACCACTCTCCATCTGAGGATTCTTTTGTTTTTATATACAGGAATAAAAGTCATAAAGGTTTCTCTGAATTGTATTATTATAATTACACAACAAATGATTTAAGAGTTCTTTATTCAGGTTCTTTGATTTCTCATTATTGTTGGATTGATAAAAATATAATTTTTGCATATTTAGAGTATCGTGGTAAGGTGGGTTTTTTTGAAATACATTATAATGATTCAATTCATTTTACACAAAAGATATTACCTAATTCAGAAGATAATATATCAGATGGTCATCCATCTGTAAGTCCAGATAATAAATGGATAGCATATGATACTTACCCTGATAAGGCAAGGCAGAGCCATTTATATATAATTAGAAATGACTTAGAAATGAGATCACAAAAAATATTAGTAGGGAAATTTTATTCTCCATTAGAATTTAATGGATATAATAGATGCGATTTGCATCCAAGGTGGAGTCCTGATGGAAAGTATATTTCTATTGATTCAGCACATGAAGGTACAAGAAAAACTTATTTAATAGATATTTCTAAAATTATATGAGTATAAAAAAAAATACTATAACTGCAGGTATTCCTTTTTACAAAAAAACGAATGCTGAATATTTTGATAATGCAATTAAATCTATTATTAATCAGACAGTTTCTGCTGACAATATCCATTTGATACAAGATGGTGAGGTTAATGAGTTATTAACAAAAATTGTTACAAAATATGAAAAAGAATATTCAAACATCAAGTTGATTGTTTTGCCTAAAAAAGGATTGCCCTATGCTCTAAATCAGTCAATTAAGCAATCAGATACAGAATATTATGCTAGAATGGATGCTGATGATATTGCAGTAAAAAATAGATTTGAATATCAGATTAATTATTTTCAAAAAAATATTGATTTGGAAATTTTAGGTACTTGGGCTTATGAATTTGAGAATGATTATAAAAATGAATCTTTATATATTAATAAAACACCAATAGAAGATGATGAGATTGAACGTTATGTTCATTACCGAAATCCATTAGTTCATCCTTCTGTAATGTTTAAAATTAGTGTATTTGATAAAATTGGGTACTACAATGAAAAAATGTATACTGATCAAGACCTTGAACTATGGGGTAGGGCACTAAAAAATAAAATCAATATATCTAATATTGATAAACCTCTTCTTTACTTAAGAATAGAAGGCCGTCTAATTAGGCGCTCAAAATTTTCAGCCATTAAAAGACAGGTTAAAATTAGGTATTCATATAATACATGTTCTTTTAAATTAAATGTATTAAAATTAGCAGCTATAATCCTTAGGGTATTACCAAACTCTATCAGTGATTGGTGTTATCGAAATTTAAGAAATTTATAACAGGTAATTTTAAATGAAAATTAAAGAAATAAATCAACATAATACTTTTTCTATATTTATTATTTTATCTCTAATATTTTGTGATATATTAAGTTATTCTTTTTCTTATTGGTTGGTTTTAGAATTATTAAGCATTCCTTCTATAATTGATTATCCTGTATTGATTGCATTAGGTATATTATTTTTGTTTCATTTCTT
>JAAZYZ010000104.1 GCA_014239355.1 Fidelibacterota bacterium | reverse complement strand
GAAACAAAAGTTAGAGTTGCAGAAATAGAGTTTGATGATAATACTAAAGAAATTATACCTAGAGCTAATTTAGAAGTTATTTTATCTAATTAAATGAAGTAAAATATGCTGATGAATATTGATGATAAAAATACTTTAGTTTACTTTGCGAAAAAAATAGTAAGTAAAGGTATGGCTGTTCCAGCAATTTTTTTATTAGAGAGTACTAAATATATTTCTTTCATAGCGGGACAAACTTTAATATTTTTGGGTCCTATTCTGACGATATTTGTAAGTGATAAAAAATATTATAATTTTACACAACTATTAGAGAAAAGAGAAAATATAGAATTTTTAATTATCCAAATTGAAGAAGAAAATTTAAGTTTAAAAAAGTAGAATGAATAAAAATTTTAAATATTATTTATTATTAGTTTTATCTGGTTTAATCTTGATGCATTATTTAAATCCATTTAATATTTTTGTGTCTGGGAATGAACTATCATTTCTTTCAATAGTAATTGCTTGCATCACTATTGAATTTTTTATTCGAAAAGCTAAAAGTGGTGAAGAAATTTATATGAGACCAATTTCAGCAATGCAAGCTATGGAAGAGGCTGTAGGAAGAGCAACTGAAATGGGTAATTCTGTTTTATATGTTCCTGGAATATCTGGATTAGATGAAATTGATACCATATCTGGGGTTATAATATTAGGTCATATTGCAGGAATGACAGCAGAATATGAAGCTGATTTACACGTCCCATGTTGTGTTCCTATTGTTATGGAAGCTGCTAGAGAATCTTGTAAAGAGTCTTATCTGAAAAAAGGTAGGCCTGATTTATATAATGATTCAATGGTACACTATGTTACTGATGATCAATTTGCATATGCTGCAGGTGTTAATGGTATAATGCTAAGAGAAAAACCTGCTGCAGTTTTTTATCAAGGTAAATTTTATGCAGAGTCGTTATTATTAGCTGAGACTGGAAGTTCAATTGGTGCGATTCAAATAGCTGGAACAGGTTCATCATCTCAAATTCCATTTTTTGTTACAGCATGTGATTATGTATTAATTGGTGAAGAATTTTATGCTGCTAGTGCATATTTGTCTGGTAGTCCAGAAATGATTGGAAGTATTAAAGGACAAGATTATGTTAAATTATTATGTATGTTATTTATTTTAACTGTTGTTGTTCTATCCATATTTAATTATTTCAATTTTTTAACATTTGACATATCAAATATTTTTAAAACTAATATTTTAGAATAATGAATTTTATAAAGAGACAATTAGCAATCGTTGTGATGTCAGCTATGGGTTTTATAGCTTTGTCTGGCTACTTTATTAATTGGACTGCATTAAGAAATTTTACTGATAAGGATGCTACAAATTTTTATATGATTATTGCAGGATTTGCAGCATTCTTGGGTTGTTTAAATCTATTGCAGCTTCATCTTCAAAGAATTGCTTATAAGAAAGAAAATTGGCAGTATAGTATTTTTACACTAATAGGGTTTATTATAATGATTATTTTTGGTTTTGTTTATAATGGATCTGATGCAAGTTGGGGAGCTCATTTAAAAAATGAAGAATCAGCATTTTATTGGATGTATAATTATATATATCTTCCACTTGGTTCAACTATGTTTGCTTTACTTGCATTTTTTGTTGCTTCTGCTTCTTATAGAGCCTTTAGAATCAGGAATTTTGAGGCAACTTTATTATTAACATCAGGTGTATTATTAATGCTTGGAAGAGTACCTATAGGAGCTTTTATTCCATGGTGGATAGTTATAATAATAATGATATCTATTTTATTTGCAATTATTGCACCTAAGATAAGAGATAGAAAAATATTTTTTATTTCTTATATAAGCTCCAATTTAATTTTTATAATTTTAGGCTTCTTTTTTAATTGGCATAAATCAACTCCAGGACTATTATCAATTCCAGTAATTCAAGAATGGATTATGGCAGTTCCAGCAACAGCAGGAGCTAGAGCTATTATGATTGGAATAGCTCTTGGAATAGTAGCTCAATCTTATCGAATTATGACAGGAAGAGAAAGGTCAATTTTAGGAGATTAAATGAAGAATTATATTATAAAACTTGGCAATCTTGATAGAAGAATAATATTTTTATTAATAGGTCTTTCCGTTTTAATTCCTCTTCTTAATCCTAATTTAATAGATTTACCTTTAGGTCAAGATAAAAATACTAAAATTGTTTATGATTCTATAAGTGAGCTTCAAAAAGACGATAAAGTTTTAATTTCTTTTGCATATGGAGCTAGCACTAAACCTGAAGTTCATCCAATGGCTATTGCTCTTTTAAATCACTTATTTTCAAAGGGAGTTAAGGTTTATATAGTTTCATTATGGCCTGAAAGCCCAATAATGGCACAACAAGCAATTTCAGAAGTTAAAAATTCTCAGTTATTCAGTATAGAAGATGGTATTGATTATGTTATGTTTGATTATAAGGTAGGTGGTTTTGTGGTAATAAAAGGGATATCAGATAGTTTTAGAGATCTTTATAAACAAGATTATAATGGAAAACCAATAGAAAATCTTAAAATTATGGATGGTGTTTATAATGTTAAAGATTTTGATTTTGTTTTTGATTTTTCAGCAGGTGTTCCTGGAAATGCAGAGTGGGTTCAATATGCATGTGATCCTAAAAATGTACCTTTATCATCTGGTTGTACTTCTATAATGGTAACAGATGCAATTCCATATGTTGAATCAGGCCAATTAAGGGGCATTTTAGCAGGTATGCCTGGTGCTGCAGAGTATGAGAAAATGGTTTATGATTATATGATAGTTGAACAAGAAAATAATAATCCAAATATTAATACCAGAGCTTCAATTACAAAAGGTAAGGCATTTGCAAGAATGTCTGCACAATCAGTTGCTCACCTTTTAATGGTATTATTTATTATAATAGGCAATATAGCTTATTATTATAGCAGGAAAGAAAACTAAAGTGGACTTTAATTTTGAAATTATAGGTATATGGTTTTTAGTATTAATGACTTTGAGTATTTTAAGTTATTTATATGGAGATAATCCATTTTATAAAGCTGCTGAGCATATTTTTGTTGGAGTGTCAGCTGGTTATATTTTTGCCATAACTTGGTGGGATCAAGTTTGGCCAAATTTATTTGGTAGATTGTTCCCAACTTATGTTGATGCAGGGTTTGAATTTGATATTATTTATCTAATACCTCTTATTCTTGGAATCTTTATGTTACTTAGATTAGTCCCTTCATTGAGTTGGTTAGCTAGAATTTCAATTGGTTATATTGTTGGTATGGCTGCAGGGCTTAAAATATATGTATTTATCAATTCAAATATTTTAATGCAAATTCAAAATTCTGCAATTGATTTTAGTAAAAGTGGGTGGGAGATATTTAATCATATTTTAATACTAATAGGTGTAATTTCAGGATTGGTATATTTCTTTTTTTCCAGAGAGCACAAAGGTGCAATAGGTGCAGTAAGTAAAGTTGGTATATATTTTCTAATGATTAAATTTGGTGCATCATTTGGTTTTGCTGTAATGGGACGGATTTCATTGCTTATTGGACGTTTTGAAGATTTAATTAATTATTCAGCAAAAGAATATGTGAATATAAAAGGAGATATTATAATTATTAATTATGCTACTCCTGTAATAATAGCAGTTATGGTTATATCTTTAGCAATATGGTCACTTAAACAAAAAGATAATACAGAAAATTATAAAGGATAAATAGAATGAGTCAGATTTTAAAAAATTTAGGTATCAAAGAAATTAGT
>JAAZYZ010000103.1 GCA_014239355.1 Fidelibacterota bacterium | reverse complement strand
TGGCAAGGAGAAAATTGGCGTGGTTTAGGATTTGATGTTGTTTCTTTCTTTCCTGAATTTGATCCACCAGATTGTAATAATTGTGGTCAGGGATATGGAGATTTAGAGGTTGATTATCAAGACACCTCAGAAGATTTTTGGAGAATCATTGAGGATGTTAGACCATCTGGTATTATGACGTTTAGTAGAGGTTTTAATAATAATAGTTGGGAGCTTGAAAATAATGTTTATAATTGGGTTAATTGGTATGCAGATTATACATCACCATTATATCCAACTCCAAGCCCTCCTGATGATTCCTATGAAGATAATGGAAATAGAGGAACAGCATTACCTATTACATTAATTGAAGAAGCTTTAGATAATTCGGATATTGATGTTAATTGTTATGTAGATCAAAATGGTGATGCTGGAAGATTTTTATCTGAATTTATGGGATATCATGGAATGTGGTATCATCAATCTAGTATAGATACTGAAAACCCCTGTGTATTAGGTGGGCATATTCATGTAGGAGGACAATTAAGTGTAAGGACTGCAACAGAAGCAGCTGAATTGACTATTGAAACAGTTATAGAATATTTAGATAATATCCTTATTATTCCAGGCGACCTTAATGATGATGAGACCATTAATATTCAAGATATAATTCAACTAATTAATTATATTTTACAGGATGTAGATCCAAATGAAGATTGGCTTAATTTAGCAGATATGAATGAAGACGGCATTATTAATGTTCAAGATATTATTTTAATTGTTGAAATAATTTTAAACTAATTTTTTAGTTTAGTACAGGAATAGCAATACAGTCACCAAAATTAACTGTATAGGATATAATATCTTCATTAAATCCATCACTTCTATCATATAATTCTTCTAATGTTTGTTCTAATCCATATTCATCAATTAGTTCATTCCAGTTTTCTAATATTAATTGGATTCCTTCACAATCATTATCCGTAGTATTGTAGAAACATTCTTCTCCATCATCCCATTCTCGGTTATTATTGATATCTTCAAATGTTTCTATTCCTTGTATAATTTCAATGAAATCACCATTGCCTAAGTCTAAGCAGATTTCATCAGATAAGGTGTTAAAGGTAATATTTGTTAGAACATTATTACTACCAGAAGGAATTTTGTTTCCACTCATTGAAAAGCCAAGGATTGTTCCATCAGGATTATCAGGGTTTAATTGTATATTAAAACCATATTCTTCCGATAAACCACCAGATGCACTTAAAATTTCTCCATTTATTATATCAAATTGGAAGGCAGTTAAATCTTGTGAACTATTTATTAGAATTTCTACGTTAAATTGTCCTTCTTCATTGATATAAATATTTCCAAAGGATAATTCTATAGGTAAACAATATGTGTTGTCCCCAAGACATATTCCACAATCATCTAGTTCAGCATCACCAAATGGTACTCCAACACAATCTGCACAAGAGTCAAATTCGCAACTGTTATTGTCATATGTAGCATTTGGGTTATAATTGCAAGCTTCAGAATCAAAACATCCGTGAATTGCATCTACAACTTCTTGTTCACAACTTGCACAAAAAACAAATAAACATAATATTTTTAATAATTTTTTCATTAGCTAAATATAGTAATTGTTTCAAAATGTATAAAGTATGTTTTTGTTTAAATTCTTGATTTATATTATATAGTTAAAAAATATTAACTATCAAAACAAAATATATAGGATGAATCTAAAATGCAAAATTATATTATTATACTAATATTATTTATTTCGGGTCTATTTTCTCAAATGGATAAACAATCAGTTGTTTATGATAAAGCTTATGTTAAAGAAAAATTTGAGCAAAAATATTCAGATAATTGGAATTTTCGATGGAATATTAATGGTACTCCACACAGGGTGTACGGAAAAAGTATTCCTTATTTATTTGATATAAATAATGAAAATCTTGCAGAAGATTATTCTCGAAAATTTGTTGAAGAAAATCAATATCTGTTTGGTATAGAAAATTCTAATCTTGAATTATGGGTTAATGAATTAGGTAGTAAGGTTAGGTATGTTATATTTAATCAAACTTATCATGATATTCCTATATATAATGCTAGAATTGATTTTAGATTCAATAATAATGGTAATTTAGTTCTATTTGGCCATGATGCATATCCAAATATTAATATAGACCCTAATTATAATATAAGTAATGAACAAGCATTAAATTTTGCTAAAGAGCATGTTTCATTTAATATAGATAAAGGTGACTTTGTTGTTGGTGAACCTGAAGAATTTATTTGGGTTAAAAAAACAGCAATACCTGAGCATCATTTATCTTGGTTAATAGAGTTACATGTTTTTTCTGATGATACAAAAACAGGGGAAAGACCTATAAATCATTGGAAAATTTTTGTTGATGGAAATAGTGGTAAAATTTTAGAAAAATTTGATCTTGCTATGGATTTAGCAATTGAAGGGCATGTTACTGGAGATGTAAAAGATGAACCATTTGGAGAAGAAATAAATAGAGGATTAGCAAATGTCCAAATTTCTGTTAATGGATTTGACCCTGTTTATACAGATGAAAATGGTTATTATGAAATAGAGATTGGTGATTCTCAAACTACAGCAACTGTTAAATTACAGGGTAATTATTTAAATGCTGATAATCGAAATGGTTCTGATGCTGAAATTAGAAGACCAGTAATCCCTGGAAATACAGAAGATTTTAATTTTACAAATATTAATTCAATTCCTGGAGAGCGAGACACATATTATCATGCAAATTATATTCATGATTTTCTTAAATCTATTGATCCTAATATAGAGGGTGGAGATTATGAAATGCCTGCAAATGTAAATATTGGTTCTGAAGACCCATATTGGCCATGTAATGCTTATTGGGATTATTATAGTATTAATATGTTTTCTGAAGGAGGAGGATGTGCTGGTACTGATCAAATGGCAGATGTAGTTTATCATGAGTATGGCCATGGAATTTCACAATTCACATACGATCCTTATGATGCTCCATGGGGTACTGAGCTTCAGGAAGGTACAGCTGATTATTGGGCTATGACTATTACAAATTCTCCATGTCTTGGAAATGGTTTTTTTGGAGAAGGAACATGTCTTAGAGATGGAGAGAACACAAGACAATATCCAGGTAATGAGTGTGGAGGTGCAGTGCATTGTCTTGGAGAAATCACTATGGGTTCGCTTTGGAAAATGAGACAAAATCTTATATCAATATTAGGTTATGAAGACGGTGTCGAACATGCAAATGATTTATTTCATTATGGTCAAGTTGCTAGAGCATATTCTTTACCAGACCTTTTAGAAGAAATGTTGATTTTTGATGATAATGATGGAGATATCAATAATGGAACCCCATTTTATGCAGAAATATGCGCTGGATTTGAAGTGCATAATGTAGAGTGTCCAGTTAGTGGACCATTTGCTGAGCTTGAATTTTCTCCTTCTTCAATGGATTTTGATATATTCTTAGATGATACGCAATCAGAGATAATAACTTTATCTAATATTGGTCAACAAGGTTCAACGATGAATTATAATATTGGAGTTTCACCTTTTGAGAATGCTCAAGGTGGTCCTGATAGCAGTGGTAATTTTTGGTCTGATTCAGATAATGAAGATTCAGTAAATTTTGAGTGGGTAGATATTTCTGAGAATGGTGTTCTTTATAATTTCCCAGGAAATGACGAAGCAGGAAATATTATAGAGATAGGTTTTGAATTTCCATTTTATGGACAAACATATACTCAATGTATTATCAATGCAAATGGATGGATTGGATTTGGAGAAGATAGTAATGCTTGGGATAATCTTGAAATACCATCAATTGATGCGCCTCGACCTGCAGTATTTGGTTTATGGGATGATTTAAATCCAGTTAATGATCAATGTAATGAATATTGCTCAGGTGAAGTTTATTATCATGCTAATGAAGATCGTCTAGTTGTTTGGTTTGATAATGTAGCACATTGGTGGACTGATTATAATAATATGTTTTATAATTTTCAAATTGTGTTACTACCAAATGGTGAGATTAACATGAATTATAATGAATTTTTAGGTGACTCAAATAATGATAGTGGTTTATATAGTGCAACTGTTGGTATCCAAGATTCTGAAGGACTAAATGCACTTCAAATCTTAGGAGACACAGGAGCTGGAAACCAAAATAATATTCATAATCAACATGGATTTGTTATTTCAAAAGGACCATCTTGGATAAGTCTTAACCCTACATCAGGTCAAGTTAATCAAGGTGAATCTAATACAGTTGATGTAACAGTAGAATCATATGTATTAGATCCTGATTTTTATTCAACTTTTATTAAAATTGATTCTAATGGAGGTCAGGGAGTAATTCCTGTTACAATGAATGTTCTTGCTTCAGAGCCAGGAGATGTTAATGCTGATGGTAATATTAATGTTCAAGATATTGTATTATTAGTTAGCTTTATTTTAGGTTCAGCAGAACCAGATGCTGGTCAGCAATATGCTTCAGATATAAATGGAGATGGTGTTTTAAATGTGATGGATGTAGTACTTATAGTATCACTTATTATAGGATAATAAAACCATATAATGAATGGTAATATTCATTTAAGAAAATATCTAAAAAAAAGAAGTATACATAAAGTTGGGGAACCTCATAAGAAAATTCAGAGGAATAATTATAAATTTTTTATCGTTATTCCATGTTATAGTGAATTTGAATATATTTTTGATACTTTAGATTCTATAAATCTTCAAGATCAAAATTTATTGAATGATACTTTAGTTGCAATTATAATTAATCATAGTATTGATGATACTATTGCTATCAAACAAAATAATTCCAAAACATATAGTGTGTTAATAAAAAAAGAATATGCATTTGATTTTATAGGAATTGATTGTTTTAGTAATAAGAATGAATTACCTAATCAATTGGCAGGGGTAGGTTATGCTAGAAAAGTTGGGTTAGATTTTTGTTTGAATTACGCATTAGATGACAAGTCTATTTTTTGTTCTTTAGATGCAGATACTCTTGTAGATAAAAATTATTTAAATATTATCGATTGTCAATTTAATGGCAATAATGTAAACGCTGCTGTTATTAATTTTAAACATCAAAAATCAAATAATCCTATAATTGAAGAAGGTATTAGAAAATATGAGTTATTACTTAAAAGTATAGCTCAAAAAATTGAAGATACTGGTTCTCCATATGGTTATGTAAGTATGGGGTCAACTATTGTATGTAATATGAAATCTTATATTGCATGTGGAGGTATGAATACTAAAAAAGCAACCGAAGATTTTTATTTTTTACAATCTTTAGCTAAATATACTACAATTTTTAAAATTAAAGATTTATTAGTATTTCCATCATCTAGAGATGAAAATAGAGTTTACTTAGGAACAGGATTTAGAATGGATGAGTATTCTAAAAATAAAGCATTCAAAAATTTAGATTTTTCTAATTACTCATATAATGAAATAAAAAAAATTAATAATATTATAGATCAAAGTTGGATGTTAAATAATGAGGCTATAATTAAAAAATTA
>JAAZYZ010000102.1 GCA_014239355.1 Fidelibacterota bacterium | reverse complement strand
TGCTACCAAATGACTGGCTATTCTTTGAAGTTCTGCTACAATTACTCTTATATATTCAACCCTTTTTGGAAGTTCTATATCTAACATTTTTTCAACAGCCATAGAATAAGCATGATTCATATGCATCGAAGCTAAATAATCACATCTATCAGTAAATGGAACCACTTGCTCATATGATAGTTGTTCACAATGTTTTTCAAAACATCTATGTAGATAACCCATGATTGGTTCAATTTTACTAACAATCTCACCATCTGTATGTATTTTTAATCTTAACACACCATGAGTACTAGGGTGCTGAGGTCCCATATTAAGGACCATTTCTTCAGCTTTTATAATACTTTTATCTTGTTTCGACATTATTCCCAATATGTTTTATCTTTTGGTATAGGCATACCTCTATAATAATCAGGTGTTTCATAATCTTTTCTTAAAGGATGACCTTCCCAATCATCAGCAAGTAATATTCTTTTAAAATTAGGATGATTATCAAATTTAAGTCCCATCATATCATAAGCTTCTCGTTCATGCCAATCTGCAGAGCCCCACAAATTAGAAACACTTGGAATAGATTCTTTATCTGTAATTTCTATTCTAATTTCTAAATAATGCCCTATACTTGTAGATTTAAAATTATAAGCTACTCCATAATGTTCTTTATCTCCACAATCATATGAAGAAATACACATTAAATAATCAAATTTTAATTTATCATTATCCTTTATTGAGCATGCTATATCTTGCCACTTATTAGTATCAACTTTTATAAACGACAAATCATCTGCATAGTCTACAGAATTTGAATGTTTATCATTTAATAATTTTGCTATATCTTTGATTTTCAAATTAAACCTCTTTACCTAATGAAGATTGTAACTTAATTTTTTTCTGTAATTCTAATATCCCTTGAATTAAAGCTTCTGGCCTAGGAGGACATCCTGGGACATACACATCTACAGGAACTACTAAATCAACTCCCTTTAAGACATGATATCCATGTTGCCAATATGGACCACCACTGTTTGAACAACTACCCATTGATATTACATATTTTGGATCAGACATTTGCTCATACAGACGTTTTACTCTTTCAGCCATTTTTAATGTTACTGTACCTGCAACTATCATAACATCAGATTGTCTGGGTGAAGCTCTTGGTATATTACCAAATCGATCTAAATCGTGCCTAGGTCCAGCTGCAGCCATCATCTCAATAGCACAACAAGCTAAACCAAACTGAAAATACCATTGAGAATTAGCTCTAGACCAATTAATAAGCGTATCTAATTTTTCAACTACAATATTATCTTTATTAAATTTATTAAGTACTGATAAATCTGACATTTTCATTTAATTACTCTCTTCCGTACCTAAATCAGCATACCTACCAGCTGCATATTTTAATTTCATCTTTACCCAATCTAAATCACCTTTCATCCAAACATAGGCAAAACCAACAATTAAAATTCCTAAAAAAATTATTACTTCAATAAAGGCAATTAAACCCAAATCTTTAAATACAACTGCCCACGGAAATAAAAATACAACTTCAACATCAAATATTATAAAAATTAAGGCGATGATATAGAACCGAATATTAAACTGAACCCATGCACTACCTTCAGGAAGCTCGCCACACTCATATATCTCTAATTTATCACCTTTTTTGTTAAATCTTGGAGATACAATATATTGAATAATAAGAGGAGCAACTAAAAGAATTATTCCTAATCCTATAAAAATTGCAACTGGTAAGAAATCTTGATACATTATCTTTTAAAATATTTAAACATAAACAGTACATAAATTTAGTTGATTATTGCTTTTGAACGCAATGATTATCTATTAAAAATTTACTTTTTTTTAGTTTAATATTATATTTTATATGTAATTTTGATTTTCATATGAGTTTACTAAATAATATAATCATTAAAACAATGCCCATTTTACCTAAAAAAATGGTCAAAATTATTGCAGATCAATATGTTGCTGGCAATACAATCAAAGATGTTACAAAAAAAACAAACTATTTAAATTTACAAAAATATGAAGTAACTATTGATTTACTTGGTGAACATATAAAAACACTAAATGAAACAAATGATATTACAAATATATATGTTGAATTATTAAATCAAATACATCTTCAAAATTTATTATCAAATATATCTGTAAAGCCTACACATGTAGGTCTTGACATTGGAATTGATACCTTTAAAAAAAATGCCTTCAAATTAGTTCAAAAGGCAGAAGAATTAAATAATTTTATAAGATTTGATATGGAAAATTCAACAACAACAGATGCCACTATAGAAACCTTTAAAGAAATTCGTAAAAACTACAAAAATGTTGGAACTGTTTTTCAGGCTTATTTAAAAAGAACTTATTTTGATTTAGAGAACTTAATAGACCAAAGAATAAACTTTAGGTTATGTAAAGGGATTTACAATGAAAATGCAACAATTGCATATAAAAATTATAACGAAATAAATGAAAATTATCTCAAAATAGCTGAATTAGCATTTAAAAATGATACTTATGTTGGCTTAGCAACTCATGATCTTAATTTAATTAAAAAATTATACAATTTAATTGATAAATATAATGTACCAAATAATAAATTTGAATTTCAAGTTCTGTATGGAGTACCAATGAAAGGTTGGCTACAAAAACATCTTGATAATAATTTTAAAGTAAGGGTTTATTTACCTTATGGTCCTCAATGGTATGAATATTCTATAAGAAGGCTAAAAGAAAATCCAAATATTGCTAAATATGTAGTAAAAAATCTTTTTTCAAAAAGAGATTACTAATCTAATTATCAGCTGTTTTTATTCCAATTGATAATATCAAAGTAGAAAAAACCCAAGATAAAGCAATAATCTTCTGAGAAGTTACCTGTAAAATCATAGCAAATTCAGATTCAAAGGGACTAGGACCAAATATAAGAATAAAAATATAACAAAAAATTAAAATTGAAAATGTATAATAACCTAAACCATATATATTCTTTATTTTATTTGATTTATATATTAAATAACTATATATGACAGCTGAAGGAAAAGCAAAATAAAAAATATTATTTGCAACAAAATTATGGATTTTTAGCATACTGAAAATATTGATTAAATTATCTTTTTGATCAACAAAATAAATAGAAATATCCCCAGGGGTAATACCTGTTAATATAAAAAAAACTGCAGCTATAATAGCAAAAAAAGAGCCTAAAATACTTAATTTTTGGTTTTTAAAAAAAGATGGGAGATAAAAATAATAAACACAAAAAATAACCCCTGTTGTTGCCATACCAGAGCTCCAAATCCTAAATGAAAGCAAATTACTTATCTGATTTCCATTAATATCTGTGATATAAGCTTTAGTTCGTCCTAGTTGACTTAAAAAATTTCTAAAAAAATCATAACCAATTGTTTCATTATCAAATATAGATCCGCCTGGGTAATAATACATAGCAATAGCATTAGACACAACAAAAACAGTCACCCCATAAAAAGGTAAATAATTTAAAATATACTTTTTCATATTTTTTAATTTCTAAGAGGCTTGCCTGTTTTTAAGAAGTATTGAATACGCTCAATAGTTTTTTCTTCACCACATAAGCTAATAAAAGCTTCTCTCTCTATATCAAGAAGATACTGCTCATCTACAGGTGAAAAAGGACCACCTTTATCTCCACCTGTTAAAACATAAGCTAATTTTTTACCTACAACCGCATCATGTTCACTGATTTTCTTTGATTTAACAAAACCTTTAATTGTAGAATCTACAACTAGCCTACCACTTGCTCCAGGTAATTTAAACTCACGTACTTTAGGTGCTAAATAATTTTCTGACATCTTTAACACTTCTTGCTTAGCTTCATGTAATAAGTCAAGTCTATTCATAACAAATCTATCATCTTTTCTTAAATATGATAATTTTTTAGCTTCTTTAGCTGAAGTCGCGACTCGACCAAAACCTACTGTTTCAAAAACTTTTTGTACCACAGGAAAAGAACCAGGCATCATTGTTTTTACATTATCTGATACATTATTAAGCATCCTTAAATTTCCTCCTGCACCAGGAATAATTCCCATACCAACTTCAACGAGACCAATATAAGACTCAGATGCAGCAACTATTCTATCACAAGAACCACAAATTTCATAACCTCCACCTAAAACAAATCCAAAAGGTGCTGCAACTACTGGAAATGGGGCAAACCTTAATGATTGAAATGTATATTGCATTGTTTTGGTCATTCTATCAATCAAATCCCATTCTTTTCGATTTGCAGCATTTAAAATTAAATTTAAGTTTGCACCTGCAGAAAAATTAACTCCATCACCAGATATAACAATACCTTTGTATTTATTTTCTTTTACCCATTCTACTGCTGATTCTAAAATACTAACCATTGAACCGTCTAATGGGTTAAAATCTGGTTTTAGTACTGAATGTAATTCTACTCCTAATACACCATCATCTAAATCTAGCATTGAAGCAGACCAGTCCTTTTTAATAATTTTATTTTTATTTATATATTGAGAGAATGAAATTCTATTAGAAGAAAATTCTATTTTTTTATAATTTTCCGTTGATTTATTATAAAAATATAAATTACCATTATCTTTTTTATAAAATGACTTAATACCATTTTTTTGCATTTCTTGAATCCATCTAGGAATTTTTAATCCATCATTTTTCATTTTTTTAATAACAGAATTAAAACCCAACATATCCCACATTTTAAATGGACCTTTTTCCCAACCAAAACCCCAACATAGAGCATTATCTACATTAATAATATCATCAGAAATTTCACCAATTAAACTAGCACAATAAGCTAAAGATTGTGATACAACTGACCATAAAAATTTACCTGCTTGATCGTCAGAATAAATTGCTGATTTTAATTTACCCTCAAGAGTATTTTGTTCTCTAGCTAGAGCAACTGCTTTAAATTTTTGTTTTTTAATAGGGCGATATTCCATAGAATCAAAATCTAAAACATGAATTACACCCTTTTCAATCTTCTTATAAAAACCTGCACCACTTTTCTGACCTAAACTCCCAGAGTCAATTAATTGTTTGATTTTTTCTGGAATTTTATATTGATCTCTATATGGATCATCAACACACTTATTATAAGCTGTATTAGAAACAAATTCCATCACATCTAAACCAACAACATCAGCTGTTCTAAAAGTTGCACTTTTTGGCCTCCCAATAAGTGTTCCAGTTAAACCATCAACATCTTCAATATGCATTTTCCTTTTAATAGCCTCATTAACTGTAACCATCATACCAAATACTCCGATTCTATTTGCAATAAAATTTGGAGTATCTTTTGCATAAACCACACCTTTACCAAGCTTTTGTTCCATAAAATCTACCATACCATCAATTAAATCTTTACTATTAAAATCTGAATAAATAAATTCAACCAGCTTCATATATCTAGGAGGATTAAAAAAATGTGTAATGAAGAAATTTTTCTTTAAAGATTCATCCATATCTTCAGATAATTCAGCTAATGATATCCCAGATGTGTTTGATGTTACAATTTGATCTTTAATAAATGGTGTTATCTTATTATATAAATCTTTTTTCCAATCTAATCTTTCAGCGATAACTTCAATAACCCAATCACATTCTTTAAGCTTATCTAAATGCTCATCATAATTATAACATTTTATCAGAGATACATCTTTTTTGTCATAAAAAGCCTTTGGTTTGATTTTTGTAGCTTTTTCAATACCACTTTCTGATATATCTTGTTTCATATCAAAAGCATAAACTTTCAACCCTGCATTAGCACAATGTGCAGCAATTTGAGAACCCATAACACCTGTACCTAAAACTGCAACATTATTAATCTTTAGCATCCTTTATGTCTCCTAACCTTAAATATTTATTATCTTTCACCTAGAAAAGTAGCAACAAGATGAATTCTATTTTCTTCTCCACCATTAAACACTGTATGATATTTTGTAGTATCTGTAAACCATACATTTCCATCAGCAGGCAAATGCTTTAAAGCATCATCTATAACTAAATAAGCTCCAGGGTTAGTCAGGATTGGAATATGTAGCCTTGGCTCTGGATCTCTATGCCAACTAAGTGAAGTTCGTGGCTCTAATAATAACAATCTAAAACGCCCTATAATATATTTTTCAGATAAAGTATTGTAAATTTCTTCAAAATAGGTTCCTTCATACTTTTTTACAAATTCTGTATATTGACTTTCATCAATAAAATTCTCTCTCTGAACCTCTTGACCTGTAAAATCTGGTTTTGTCCAAAAAAGACCTCTTAATTTCTCACCATATGCAGATGTTGGATCTCCTGGGATTTGTGTCAAAGACAAACCTTTTACAACATTATGTCTCCATGAAACTTTAGTGAAAAGTTGATTAGTAGCCTGTCTTAATTTTTTTGCGTCAAACTTAATCCCTGTTTTTCTAAAATTTTCCATTACTTTACTCTTTCTATAATTGTTGCAATACCTTGTCCTGTACCAATACACATTGTTGCTAAACCATATTTAGCATCCTGTTGTCTCATAACATTCATTAATGTGACAATAATTCTAGAACCAGAACATCCTAACGGATGTCCAAGAGCAATAGCCCCACCATTTAAATTTATTTTATCAATATCCCATTGACCTTTTCTAATCACATAAAGTGATTGAGCAGCAAAAGCTTCATTTAATTCAATTACATCAATATCATCCATAGATAAATTAGCCTTTTTAAGAGCTTTTTCAGTTGCAGGTAATGGTCCCATACCCATTTTAGTCCAATCAACACCAGCTATAGCTCTAGACAATACTTTAAACTCAGGCTTTATACCTAATTCTTCTGCTAATTTATTACTTGAAACTAAAAGCGCTGAAGCTCCAATCGAAATTGGACTTGATGTTGCTGCAGTTATAGTTCCATCTGAATCAAATGCAGGGTCTAATGATTGTATTTTTTCAATATTAGGCTCTCTAGGACCTTCATCTTGACTAATTGTATTACCATTAAAATTAATAGGAAGAATTTCATTAGAAAAATAACCTTTAGAAGATGCAGCTAACGCTTTTTTATGAGAGTTAACAGCAAAATCTTCTTGATCTTGTCTAGATATATTAAGTTCTTTTGATAAATTTTCAGCAGTTTCTCCCATCCCCATATAAAATTCTTTTTCATATAAATCAGGATGAAAGCTAGGGCTAAAACCACCCATTGGAACACCAAACATATCTTCAACCCCACAAGCAATACCACAATCAATATCATTAGAATTAATTGCTTGACTTACCTGATGAAGAGCATCCATAGATGACCCACAAAATCTATTCACAACTTTTCCAGTAGTTGTATCTGGTAAGCCTGATAATATTGCAACACCTTTAGCCATAAGCATACCTTGAGGACCTTCAGGAAAAGCACAACCCATAACTATATCTTCTATATTTTTATGCTCAATAGAATTATTTCTTTCAAGTAAACCTTTAATTAAAATAGTAGATAAATCATCAGAACGCATCCCCAACATATTTCCACTCTTCACACCAATTGGAGACCTCAATCCATCTATTATTACTGTATATATATCACTCATCTCTACTCCTTTTAATCAAGATAATATTTTTTATATTTATATAAATCATCAACTATATCTTGCTTGCACTTAATTCTATTTGGTTTATATTTTAATTCTTTTAAATGTTTTTGAATTTTTTCTTTTATATCATCATTAGGTTTATACTCCAATATCAATCCAGCATTTTTTCTAATCTCATAAAAATGATTTGCAAGACTTAACTTAAATACTGTTTGAGTATTTTCCTTATGATCGCTATTATCTAAACCATATAACCTTTTAAATCCTATATCAATAATAGAAAAAGATATAATCAAATCTGCAAAAGGTTCTAATATCCACTGTTCATTCTTTAAATCTTGCCCATACTCTAAAATTAAATGATTTGTAATACTTAATAGTAAAGAACGACAGAATTCTACTACTTCAAAATATTCCTTAAAAGCACCCTCTAAATTATTAGATGGAACCCATATATCATTTCTTTCCTGAATACACATTCTAATAGGAATTTCCTCTAAAATTGATTTTTTTAATACATATCCACCAATAATCATTCTATTAATTTCATTAGTACCTTCAAAAATTCTATTTATTCTCTCATCTCTATATGCACCAGCCATAGGGTATTCCTCAATAAATCCAGCACCTCCCATAATCTGAACACCTTCATCTACTGTGTAAGCTAATGCTTCAGAACCTAATATTTTGGAAATAGAGGCTTCTATTGAATGATCTTCTATAATTTTTTGTACGCCTTCATAGTAAGTATCACTATTCTTATCTAAACTATTGATTGCTTCATCAATTGCACCAGTTGTCATATAGTTAATACTATCAGACTCCCAAGATTTAGTTACCATATTTGCAAACTTGTTTTTTATCATACCAAAATTTGAAATTGATCTAGAAAACTGTTCTCTTTCAAATGAAAAATCTAATGCACCACTCGTTAAGTATTTTGCACCTGCACAAGTAGTTACGCCTAATTTATATCTTCCAGGATAAAGTACATTAAAGGCAATTGGACCTCCTTGACCTACTTCACCTAAAAGATTTTCAACTGGAACTTTACAGTTTTCAAAAAATAAGGTAGCAGTTGATGAACCTTTAATACCTAATTTTTTTTCTTCTGCACCAACAACAAAACCTTCACAATCTTTTTCTACAATAAATGCTGTATATTTATTATCTACCATTGCAAAAACAACACTAATATCTGCCCACGATCCATTGGTTATGTATATTTTTTGACCATTTAATATATAATGAGTCTTTTCTTTATTAAGCTCAGCTTTTGTTGATGCTGCTAATACATCTGAACCGGCACCAGGCTCTGTCAACGCAAAACAACCTATATACTCCCCTGAAGCCATCTTAGGTAAATATTTTTCTTTTTGAGGAGTACTACCATACCATATTATCGGAAGCATTGCAATGCCAGTATGAGCCGAAATACTAACCATTATTGAAGCACTCTCTCCACTAGATAAACAATCAACAACTATTGAAGAAGTGGTTTTATCAAGCTCTAAACCACCAAACTGTTCTGGTACATCAACACTTAGAAAACCTAACTCTCCAACTTCACGAAATATTTTTCTTGTTAATTCCTCATCTAGTACATTATTAAGCTTGTTACTAATAGGCTTAAGTCTCTCTCTAGCATAATCTTTGGCTGATGACGCAATCATTTTTTGTTCTTCAGAAAATTTTTCTCTACAGAAAATATTAGTCTCTAATGCTGTTAAGACTAAGAATTTTCCCCCTTTACCTAATAAATCTTGTTCAGTATATAGTTTATTCTGATTTTCTTCTAAACCTTCCATTTTTACCCCTATTTTGAAATTGAACTAATAATAAGTTCAATTGAATCTCTAATATAATCATCAGCAGAAACTATTTTCTCATCAGTTATCACAAACCAAGTTATACTTTGAAAAATAGCCAAAAAAGTCATTGATGTTTTTCTTGTATCTAATTTTTTAAACTCATTTTCTTTAATACCCTTTTTAACTACTTTTTCAAATAATTCCAGTAGTTTTTCATATAAAATATTAGATCTTTTTTTAATTTCAGAATCCTGATTAGACATCGCTCTAAATTCAATTTCTGCAATATAAGCATGTTTTTTTTCGTTTAATGTTTTAATAACATTTTCACCAAAAAACCTTAAAATATCACTAGCTTTTTTATTGTGAGATTTTTTATCATAAAAGTCTTTAAATGTATATATTTCCCAATGATCAATAAGACTTAAAAAGAGTTCTTTTTTACTTCCATAATAATGATAAAGAGCCCCCTTACTTAATTTTGAAGCTAACACTATATCATCCATCGTTGTTTTTGAATAACCCTTTTTTACAAAAACTTCAAAAGCAGCATTTAAAATTTGATTTTTTCTATTCTCTCTATCATTTCCCATAATTATAAACCGACTGGTCGGTTTAATATAGGAATAAGAATTAAAATTTACAATTATTTTTATTATTAATTAGTAGGTGTGAGCTCTTTTAAAATAATGCGTTTAATAAAATTCTATATTTAATACTGGAGTAAAATAAGTTTTATCAGTCTGAATATAACTTGCAATTCCTAAATTTATTCTCTTATTATATGTTAAACCAAAAGACAAGTTTAATCCTTGATAGTTATAATCTCCCGAAGTAAGATCGCTGTGACCTGGCGAAAAACCAAATAATGCATTATAGGCAGAAAAAGTGCAGTATGGACTAATTTTTTTATTATTAAAATAATATTTAGCTCCTGCTGAAATACTTCCTGTGATAAAAAATGAAGTTCCTAATCCTGCAAAAATTTCGTAAGAATCATTTATATTATAATTTATTGATACTGAACCTAAGCTATATGGAGTTTTTTCACTGAATAAGCCAACTTGAAATCTAAAATCAAAACGTTTTTTACTGTTATTTTTTATATAGGGAACCTCTATGCCAGAATAGAAAAATTTTGAGGTATTATATTTATTTAATATTTTGATTAACGATTCATCTCTTTTAGATTCATTGTAGCCAAAATATCCTGTATATACTAATGTGCCAAAAACAATATTGTCTACACCAGGTGGTTTATTTCGCTCCCCTGGATCATAATTTTCACCTCCCTCTTCCCATCTTTCTGGATATTGAATTCCTTCAAGACCAGCACCAATGCTACCAATAAGAAAAAAGGATATATACCAACTTTTTTTAAAACTTAATCTATTATGATATTTTACATACTGATTATAATCTTTACTTTCCAAGAAAGTAGAATCAAAACTCATAAAATCAATAAATTGATCATGACTATAATATTTTTTGGATTGATTATCATAGACACTTCCATTTTCTATTGATAAATATGGTAAGCCAACAGAAAAGAGAAATAGTATAATTAACCTTTTAAGCATATCATTTAGATTTATGTGAAACAGATCTGACTTGAGTAATTCTTCCATTATCCATTTTAATATATACAGAAGTAGACATTTTAAAATGTTCTGGACTATAGGAAGAAGCTATAATAGTAACACCATCATGACTAGTTTTTCTCTTTAAAACTCTATTCAAAATTATTCTTCTATTAGAATCAAGAAATTTTTCTAAATAATCAATAACTAAAACTTTAGAATCTATTGCAATAGCTATCGATAATAAAATCCACCTAAACTCTCCTTCTGAAATTGAAGAAATGTTAGCTTTTAATAAGTAATCAGGTATTTTCATTGAATTACATATTTTTTTAAATGCCTTATCATAATCTTGAAGAGCTTTTAATTTTATTTGCTTAATCATATAATTTTTAACAGTACTATCAAACCAAGGCCTTTTATTATATCTATCTAAAAATAGAACTTCTTTTTTATAGCTTGAATTGCTGATATTCTTAATATCATTATCTTCATAAAAAACTAGCCCATTATCAATATTATAATTTTTTGATAACACTTTCATTAATGTCGATTTTCCAGAACCCATAGATCCAGAAAAAAGATACATCGCTCCCCTATGAAAATCAAACTTATTAATAGATAGGATTTTAGATTTATTTTTTGAGTAAAATAATTTTTTAATTAAAAAAATTGGTTTTTTCATTATAGTCTCTCCTTAAGAATTTTAATAAAATTTGAGATTATTTTATATGAATTTTTAGACTCTAAAACAGGGTTATATTGAGAAATAATACCCTTTTCATACCTAACCTTTACATACTGATTCATAATATCAATAGTAAACTCTGGGTGAAATTGAACAGCAAAAATTTTATTTTCTATTGAAAAAGATTGTAAACCCATATTGTTTCTTGCTAACTCAACAGCATTATGCGGCAACTTTAAAACAATATCTTCATGTGAGAAATAAAAATAATCATTTGGATTAATTCCATTAAACAACTTACTAGAAAGACCAGCTTGATTTATTTCTAATTTATAAGAACCTAATTCCCAACCTTTTTTATTATGAATAACCTCTCCACCTAAAGCTGCACTGATGATTTGATGCCCAAAACAAACACCTAAAATTGATATAGAATTTTTACTTGCATATACAATTTTATTTTTTAGTTTTTCCATCCAGTCTAGGTTATCAACTACAGATGAAGCACTACCTGTGATAATCCAACCATCATAATAAGATTCATCAAAATCTTCATTAGTATAAATATTATTTATATCTATATCAATATCAGGGTGATCTATAAGATTAGAAAACCAATCTGTAGCATGACCGTATTGAGCTCTTATTTGGTCCACACCAGGACCAGCGCTTATAATTAAAAGTTTCATATAATAATCTCTATAATTAAAAGATTACCCAATAAACTTATAATTAAACAGTATATATTTAGTGAAGAGTCTCTAGATATCTTTCAACTTCAATAGCAGACATACAACCTGAACCTGCAGCTGTAATTGCCTGCCTGTAGACTGTATCTTGAATATCGCCGCAAGCAAATACACCTTTAACCGATGTTTCCGTAGAATCTGATTTTGTTATTATATAACCTTTATCATCAGTCTCTAATTGATTATCAAGAAAACCAGAATTTGGTTTATGGCCAATAGCTAAAAATAAACCATCACATTTAAAATCTGACTCATCTCCAGTTTCTGTATTTTTTAAAGTTGCTGAAGTTAGACCACCTTCTGATGGCTTACCTAACATATCTATTACTGTATAATTCCAAAGAATATCAATCTTTGGATTATCAAAAACTCTTTTTTGCATGATTTTTGAAGCTCTAAATTCTGAGCCTCTATGAACTATTGTAACTTTACTTGCAAATTTTGTTAAAAAAGTTGCTTCTTCCATTGCAGAATCTCCACCACCAATAACAATAACTTCTTTATCTCTAAAAAAGAAACCGTCGCATGTAGCACAAGCTGATACGCCATGCCCCATTAATTTTGATTCATTATCAAGATTTAATAGTTTAGCTGAAGCCCCGGTAGCAATGACAATACTATTAGATAAGTATATTTCATCTCCAACTGTAACTTCAAATGGTTTTGTGCTTAAATCAACTTTATCTACGTTTTTAAAGAATGTCTCAGCCCCAAAATTTTGTGCTTGTTTTCTAAAAAGATCCATTAATTCTGGACCCATAATACCTTTAGGAAAACCAGGGTAATTTTCAACATCTGTAGTAATTGTTAACTGCCCACCAGGTTGATTACCTTCAAATACAATAGGCTTTAAATCTGCTCTGGCAGCATAAATAGCAGAAGTTAAACCTGCAGGACCAGAACCAATAATTATTATATCATGCTTTTTCACAATTTTACTGTTCTAAATAAATTTATTAAGAATATCTGTTATTTGTGTTTCAGGTACGTTACCAACTAATTGCTCTTGTACTTTTCCAGAATGGAAAATTAATAAATTAGGGATTCCTCTTACACCATATT
>JAAZYZ010000101.1 GCA_014239355.1 Fidelibacterota bacterium | reverse complement strand
TCTATTGCAGAAATTTCACCTATAAAAAATACTTTTTTATCAAAGAAATCAACAAAAGGAAAACTAAAGTCTACTTCAAATGCATTCACTTCTCTATTAAAACCCTGAGTTTCATCTTGATAATTGGAAAATTGATTTAAATCAATTATATGTCCAAAAGCAAATTTTAATGGAAATTCATTAGAAAATAAAAAAGAAATTCTATTACCAATTAAACCACCATTATTACTCAATTCTCTTAAGCTAGAAATAAATAAATCATATGTTACGGATTGATTAGTATTATGATATTTAAATTTTAAGCCTAAATTTCTAATACGAGGAAAATTATAACTATTATTGTAATTATTTAATAAATAACCGTGACCAAAACTTAAATTATTAATTTCACCCAAAAATAAATTAACTCTATTATCAAAAAATGAAGACTCTAAATATTCTATTCGCTCCAACAAATCAAATGCATCATTCCAATTATTATTATAATTTGAAGAATCATTAGAAAATGAATAATCTAAATTCATTTTAAATTTAAATCGTCTATATTTTAAAATTGGCGAAATATTAACTCTAAGACTATTTTCTTGATCCAAATAACCTAAATTAACATCAACAAAAAACTTCTTTCTCTTATCTAAATATTCAATATTAAATCTATTACCCTTTGTTTCATAATCAGGAACTAAAATTGCTTTTTTATCTATATCATATGAAATAACAGACAAAGAATCAAATTCATAAGAAAAAAGGATTGAAGCAATTAAAAAAAATAATATATTTATAAAATATTGCATAAAAATGTGCGGAGAGAGCGGGATTTGAACCCGCGATGGATGATTAATCCATACACGCGTTCCAGGCGTGCACCTTAAGCCACTCGGACACCTCTCCAATAACCCTAATTGAATAGACTAATATAATGAATTATCTTACTTAATTTATACTATTATCTTCAAAAAAAGAATGTAACAAATAAGCACATTCATCACTAAGAATACCACCTTTTACACCACTTTGATGATTAAATCGAGGATCATTACATATATTATATAAAGATGAAACACATCCTTCAGATTTATTATAAGCACCAAAAAAAATATTTTTCAACCTTGACTTCATGATGGCTCCTGCACACATACAACAAGGCTCAAGTGTAACATATATATCACAATCATTTAAACGCCAATTTTTTAAAAAATTAGTTGCAGATGTAATTGCAATCATTTCAGCATGAGCAGTTGCATCTTGTAATAATTCAATCTGATTATATCCTTTCCCTATAATTTGATTATTATGTACAATTATTGCACCTACAGGGAATTCTTTATTTTTTAATGCAGTTTTAGCCTCTTTTAAAGCTATTTGCATCCATTTTTGATGAATCTTATCCATGATTATAGATTAAGTATAGTAGTAGATACTATGCCAGAGGTTTCAGTTCTTAACCTTGAGCTTCCAAGGCTCACTTCTTCAAATCCATTGTTTATAGCATCAAAAACTTCTTCATCAGTAAAATCTCCTTCAGGACCAATCAAAATGCATCGACTACTATTATTTTTAAGAACAGATAAAAGATGAGAATTATCTTTTTTGTTTAAATGTGCAATATATTTTTCTTTAGATGATATGATATTAAAAATATCTTGAAAAGATATACAGTCATCAATCTTTGGTAAAAATGTATTTTGTGTTTGTTTCATTGCAGATAAAGCAATTTTATTTAACCGATTTAAATTAATCTTTCTTCTAACACTATTTTTAGATATTAAAAAAGTAACTCTTTCTACACCTATTTCAACTATTTTTTCAATCATCCAATCAATCCTTTTATGATTTTTTGTTGGAGATATTATTAGATGTACTTTAATTTTTTTTTGAATAGTTTCTATTTTTAAAACTTTAAGATGACATTGGTCAGAAAGAATGCTTGTAATTTCCGTATAAAACAAATTCCCAAACCCATCAACTACATAAATGTTATCTCCTACTTTATTCCTTAGCACTTTAACACAATGAATCATTTCTTGACCTTTAAGAATAATTATTTCTTTTGATATGTTTTGAGAATAAAAATAATGCATTTAATTATTTGTATTAGAATATATTATATCAACTTCAGGAAATTCTTTCTTATAAACATCTAAATTAATTTCTTGATTGTTTTTTAATGTGTGATTGAAAAAATCTAATAGAGTAACATTCATAATTTTTGCCATTTTTTTTGTTGATACTGTACCTGAGAAATTTAATTTTTTAGCTATATATGAAAAATATGTAAAATCAGTGTAATCATAATGATGAGAACCTGGAATATCAATCATTATAGATAGGTTAGAATTACTTCTTATAAAATTATCCATTTTTGTAAAATTAATATCATTCCAAAATTGTTCTTCATCTTTATTGTTTTGGCCAATATGCATTATTGGTTTTTTTATATCTAAAAACATCAATGAATCATGCAATGGTTCAAACCAACCATCTAAACCAAAACAAGATTTTATTCTATCATTAAAATATGCAGCATAAACAGAAGTAAGAGCACCAAATGAATGACCAAAAATTCCAATATTATTTTTATCCATAATAGATGATATGTTTAAATCATAATCATTGAACGTATCAATTTTATTTATAATAAAATCTATATCATCAACCCTATAACCAAACCTAGTATAAAAGGTTTCAGGAGTTTCATTTAAAGGTTGATTATTTGGTCTTGAAGTTAGGCTATAGAAAATATCTCCATCTGGAAATTCAACAAAACCAGCATCAAAAGTATGATCAACAGCAATTACTATATAACCATGACTAACTAATTCTTCTACTTGATTCGTATTTTGAGTTCTTAAACCACCATGGCCATGAGAAAAAATAAGAATTGGATATTTATTATTTAATAGAGGTTTTGCATTATTCCAAGAATTACATTTGACATTACCTATTTGATTAGTAAAAATCTCTGGAATATCATAACCTTGTAATTTAATGGTATGAGTCAATGCATGTTTATTATCTAAATATTGAGATTTGTTAACTAGTGTTTGTTTATCAGCAGGATACCATATTTGTGCCATTAATCTTCTATATGGACCATATCCATCTAAAAACCAATTTGTTCTTGTAGAATCAACCCAAACTATACGCTTAGTTCCAATTGAATGTTGCCCCGTAATTAAATTTATATTTTGAATTTTTGCGGCTTTTTTAACAACAAATGAACAACTTGTAACAAAAAATGTAATAAATAATATTTGTAAAATATATTTCATTGAGTACACCCGGTAGGATTCGAACCTACAACCTTCTAATCCGTAGTCAGATGCTCTATCCAGTTGAGCCACGGGTGCATTTCTAGCATAAAAATTTAAAGTATATAATTTTCAATCCAAAATAAAAAAAAAGGGGACAAATGCCCCCTTTTTTGACATAATTAATTTATTTTATTTGATATACATTACTTTCATTTGGTCTGTATTTAACCCTTGAATAAGATTAATATAATACATACCTGATGTTAAATTTATAGGATTCCAAGTCAATGAATACTCACCAGAAACTTGATAGCCATCAATAATTTGATCAACTAATTTTCCATTAATGTTATAAACATTCATTCTAATGTGACCAGATTCCTTTAACAAATAATTAATTGTTGTATTTGGATTAAATGGATTAGGATAATTATTCAATAATCCAAAATCTGATGGAGAATTTATATCAGAAATGTCTAAAGTACCAATTTGTATTTCTGCTACATATGGCTCACTTTCAATTCCTGCATCTGTTGTGATGATTAATGAGACCTGATACGTTCCATCAGCATCATATGTATGAACAGGATTTTGCTCAGAACTTGTATTTCCATCTCCAAAATTCCAATTCCAACTTTCTATTGACCATCCTTCACTTGCAAATTCTGAGAAATCAAAAAAAGTTACTGTGTTTCCATCAATAGCAAAATCAAATAAAGCTGCCGGAGGTGATAAAGTACAAAGATCACCACACTCATCTAACATAGAATCAATTGTTGAGATTGCAGGACCAAAACTTGGATTGTTTGCTTTATAATAAACCGTCATTGTATGGTCTATATATGCCGTACTTGGAAAAGCTCCTCCAGTTTGAAGCCACGACCATAAAACATCTTGATTTCCATCATCAGTTATAAGAGGAAACACCTCTTCATTAAAAACTTGATGACGATCTCCCCATTGTTCACAACTATAAGGTTGTCCAATATCATCAAGATTTGTAAAAATTACTACATTTGGATTCTCTGAATACCAATCTTCTATTGCGACCATTTGACCAATGCCGTTCCAACAAGGGCCTCACCAAGAAGCTGCCATATCAATCATCATCACATAAAAAATACCTGAATCATTAGTATAACCATTATAATCACCTAAAGCTAATGTATAACTACCATGATCAATTTCCAATCCATGTTCTTCACCACCATAACATACTTGGAATCTTCTAGCTTGATCATTTAAATTAATTTGATCACCAACTTGATATACAGAAAACGAAAATGAAATTAAAAGCAATGAAATAAAACTATTAAAAAACATATTATAAACTCCTTGATTAAAAATTTATTTTATAAAAATACCTTTTGCTGTGGATATGTTATTCT
>JAAZYZ010000100.1 GCA_014239355.1 Fidelibacterota bacterium | reverse complement strand
CAGAGCAAGAGAAAAAGATGCTTTCTAATCTAGCTATCTAATTAGATAAATGAATATAAAAATATTTTTCATATTAACAATTAACTTATTGTTAGGATTTCCTGACTGTGATCATGGGACTCCAAACTGGGAAGATTTATATGAATCTGTACCATTCGATCATGAATTTAATGCTACAATTTCCGCAGCTCAAGTTTTTATTGATGGTATTGAAATGACAAGTGGTAAATTAGCAGGTTTTGTTAATGATGAAATTAAAGCACTTGATTCTGATGGGACTAGCTATTTTCCTCCTGGAGACACCAATGTTTTTGAGCTTTCTTTATGGAGCAATCAAGTCTCAGGAGATTTATTTTCATTTAGATATTACAGTGAAGATAATGACATTGTTATAGATTTAAATGAAACATATACTTTTGAATCTAATGATATTGTGGGTGATGGTTTTAATCCTCTTGTTTTTAATGGTTCTGCTTTAGACTGTGAGTTTGAAGATTCTAATCATTTTTCTGATGTAGTTGATAGTACAGGTATTTCAGAGTTGATTATATTCTCTGAATTTATTAGCACTCTTGATACAGGTGATCAAATTGGAATTTTTGATAATAATGGCCTTATAAGTGAAGGAGAAGAATGTTTAGATATCTTAGGGGAGGTATTAGTTGGTTATGGAGAATGGCAGGGCGAACAATTAGAAATTGTAGCTTGGTCACACATTGATTTTTGTGATTTTAACGGTTCACAATTCCCTGGTTTTATTGAAAATAATCCAATTAATATAAAAATTTGGGATATTAGCGAACAATTAGAGTATGATGTTTCATTTATGGCTAGCGAAGGAAGTTCAAATTTTCAAGAGACATCATTTGTAGTTATATCAGATATATGTAATGGCTCATATGATGATTGTGGTATATGTAATGGTAATGGTCCAATTCATCAATGCTGGGATGGTTCAATTGTGTGTGACCCATTTGAATGCCCTGAATCAGAATTGCCAACCCCAGATTTGTTTTCGTTTAATCAATCTTCTAGTCAAGCCTTTTATTTTATAAATAATATTTATATTGATAATATAGGTCTAGAAAACGATGATTGGCTTGCTGCATTTAATGGTGATATTTGTGTAGGTTCAAGAAAATGGGATACAAATTTATGTACAAATAATATCTGTGATGTAGCTGTAATGGGGTATGATGGTTCAACTGCAACAGAAGGGTACATGTTAAGTGGTGATATCCCTTCATTTAAAATATATGATTCATCAGAAAATATTTATTATAACGCAGTTCCATCAGATAATTTTCCATTTGTAAATGGTGGATTATTTGTGATTGAGAATATTAATCAATCAGATTATTATTGTAATGATAATCCTTCATGTTCAGGTTGTATGGATATAAATGGATGCAATTATGATTCTAATGCATTAATTGAAGATGTTTGTTATTATTTAGAATCAGATTTATTGCAACCATTTGATAATGAAGTTGTATTGTTAGATGCGGATTCAGATGGTGCTATTAATTTTTTGTGGTCGGATATTAATCAAAGCTGTTATGAAGAAGTATTAAATTATAATATTCAAATTTTTGATTCTAATAATCAAATGATTGTATCTCGAATAACACAAGAAAATAATATTTCAATTTCATATTCTGATTTAAATATAAATGAAGGAGAAATTAATTCATACTCATGGAACATATTAATTGATGATATTATTTTAAGTGACGTTTTTTCTTTTGACATTGATGCTACTTTTTTAGATGTAATTGATAATACAATTGATAATTTTAAGATTTATCAAAACTATCCCAATCCATTCAATCCAATTACATGTATAGAATTTGATATTATAAATTATAATTTTTTAGAAATCAATATATACGATACTAATGGTAATCTTATTGAGGAATTAGTTGCTGATTATTATAATCCAGGCCTACATAAAGTGTATTGGAATGGTAGTAATTTTCCTTCTGGAATATATTTATATGAATTACAATTTTCTAATCAATCATTTAGAAAAAAAATGATATTAATTAAATAGATGATTTTTTATAATCATATTCATTAATCGCGCAATAGTTGAATTATGATTTTATTTAAGTTATTTTGTAAATTAATAGTCGTATATAGCTTTAGTTTAAGTCAAGGAGAGTTTGTGGATAAAAAAGAAGATAATCTTTGGAAAAATAAGCTTTCTGAAGAAGAATATTTTGTAACTCGTTGTAATGGTACTGAGCCACCATTTACAGGAAAATATTATAATCATAAGGAAAAGGGTACTTATAACTGTAATTGTTGTAAACATCCTCTATTTAGTTCTGATGTTAAATATGATTCTGGATCAGGATGGCCTAGTTTTTGGGATTCAATTGATAAAAAAAATATAAAAACAAAAGAAGATAATTCAGTTGGTCAAATTAGAATTGAAATTATTTGTGCTAATTGTGATGCTCATTTAGGTCATGTTTTTAAGGATGGGCCTAATCCAACAGGCCTTCGTTATTGTGTTAATTCACTTTCATTAGATTTTAAAGATAAAAAATAAAAATGGTTGATAAAAAATATAAAGACCCAACTTTTACTATAAGTAAAGTTTATACAAAAACTGGAGATAATGGAAAGACTTCTCTTGTTGGTGGGCAAAAAGTTTTAAAATCTAATGTTAGGATTCATGCTTATGGAGAAATAGATGAATTAAATTCAATTGTAGGTTTATGTATAGAAGAGTTAAAATTATTAGATTATAATTTTAATAAATTAATTGAGAGTTTATATAGAATTCAAAATGATTTATTCAACCTTGGAACGATTTTAGCAACTGAACCTGAAGATATGCTTCCATCTATGCCTAGAATAACAATTCAAGATATAGAAATTTTGGAACAAGAAATTGATAAATCAAATAAAGGCCTTCCTATATTACATTCTTTTGTTCTTCCAGGAGGTTCTAAGATAAATGCTTTTCTACATTTAGCTAGAACTGTTTGTAGAAGATGTGAAAGAGTTTGTTGTGGTTTATTTGAAGAAGAAAAAATTGATAAAATTGTTGTTTCTTATTTAAATAGACTTTCTGATACATTTTTTGTTTGGAGTAGATTAGTATCTAAATCACTCAATGATGAAGAAAATACTTGGAACCCCAATAAAGGATCTGCTACTAAAAAATAATAAATGATGAGGCTAATTCTATATTTACTAAGCTTCCAAATCTTATTTGGCTTGAATTTTGATTTTAATCAAAATGTTCCTCAAGTAATAATAAATAATGAAGAACTAAATAATGGATTTCTTGGTGGTTTAAATTATGCAATCACTAGATGGGTTGATTGGGATAATGATAATGATAGTGATTTATTTTTATTAGATGAAGATGGTCATATAAGATTTTATGAAAACATAGGCTCTAATTCTGAAATAGAGTTTAATATAGTTGATACTAATTTCTTAGACATTAATAATATTACATGGTTTTATATCGGAGATTTTGATAATGACAATGATTTTGATATTGTTACAGAGTACCCTCAAAACCCTTCTTATATTTCTTATTATACAAATAATGATGGTGAATTTGTTAATTTAAATTTATTACAAAATGAAAATGGTTCTTATGTCTTAGGTCAGCAAGGTGCAATCCCTACTTTTTGTGACATAGATAATGATAATGATTTAGATTTTTTTGCTGTTAACTTAATTGGTACAGTATCTTTTTATGAAAATATTGGATTAAGTGATAATAAACCAATTTTTAATTTTATAACTAGTGATTGGGAAGATATTAGTATAGTAGGTCAATTAAGGCATGGTGCTAATGCAATAAATTTTATTGATTTAGATAATGACCAAGATTTTGAATTAGTATGGGGTGATTATTACCAGCCTAGTTTATATGTTATATGGAATTTAGGTGATTCTAATTTTCCTGATATGGATAATATTAATTTCTCAACATATTTTCCTGAGGATGATCCTATTAATACAACCGGAAGAAATATGCCTAGCTTTACGGATATAGACTTAGATGGTGATCAAGATTTGTTTGTTACTGTTCTTGGAGGTACAGGAGGAATACAATTAAATAACAACTTTTACTTTTATGAAAATATTGGAAATGAGCAAGAATCAAATTATGCATTTATAACAGATAATTTTTTAAATAGTATTGATTATTTATCTGACACAAGCCCTACACTCATTGATATTGATTCAGATGGAGATTTAGATTTGTTTATTGGGCAGAAATTCACCACAGATACTACTCCATTTAATGGTAGGATTAAATTTTTCTTAAATATTGGT
>JAAZYZ010000099.1 GCA_014239355.1 Fidelibacterota bacterium | reverse complement strand
TGGAGGATTAAAATAAGAATTTTGCATATTAATTGGATTAAATATCCAACTTTGTGCTAATTCAGAAAATGTACGACCTGTGACTTTTTCTGCAATATCCATTAACAAAATCATACCAAGGTCACTATATTTAAATTCAGAACCAGGTTCAAATAATAAATTTTGTTCTGAAACAATATTTCTAATTATATCATCGCTATTTTTAATATTTTTATTCTTAAAATACTCTTCATAAGGTTTAAGACCAGAAGAATGGGTCAACAAATGTTTGATAGTAACTCTATCCTTCCAATCACCTCGAAAATCAGGATAAAATTGATAGATTTCATGATCTACATGTAGATACTTTTTTTTTATGAGTTTCATAATAATAGGACTAGTTGCAACAACTTTTGTTAAAGAAGCTATATCGTATATAGTATTAGCATCTATTTCCGTACTATTAGATTCAAATGTTTGATAACCAAATGATTTTTCAGCTAAAATTTTACTATCTTTAATTACTAATATTTGAGCTCCTGGAAATAATTTTGAATTAATAGCATCATCAATTATTTTCCATGAAGATGAAAAATCAAAATCATTATTATAATCAAAAATTGATGAAGCTCTATCCACTTTTAAACCAGAACCTCTTTTATATTTTGAATTTAAATTAATTGGAAGAATTCCCTCTATTTTTTTTCTACCAAAAATAGCATGCCCAACCGCAATCTGAGAAACAGAACCATACCCATAGGAACAAATATAAGTATCGATAAAGGTATAATCATCCAAATAAGGGCTACCATAACTCACTACTATAAAAGATAAATTATTATTAGACATTTTTTTGATTAATTTTAAATGAGTTGAATTAACTGTTGATTCACCTTTATTCATTCTAATTTTAACAAGTGTTGAAACTACAATTTGGTCAAATTTTTGTAGCCTTTTAATTAAATCATCTATTAAAATATCAGATAATTCATAATTGACAAAAATATTTGTTACATTTCCATGGGTATAATTAATATTTGACTTGATTGTTTTTAAAGCTTCATTCCCATTATCGTCAGTTGTTAATATCAAATGAGCCATTTTATTTATTTTTTCAGGTTTAATTGGAATTTGTTTTTTATCATCTTTAACAAGAGTGATAGATGAAGATGCTATCTGAGCAGCTACCATTAGATGGTCTTGATTACCAACTATTGAAGACATACTTTCAAAAGTAAATATATCATCAAATAAATTTAATTCTCTTTTTGAATCTAAAATTTTATTAACTGAAAAGTTAATTCTCTCTTCATCAATTCTACCTGATAATACTGCATTATAAATAGACTCTATAGTTCTTTCAACATCAATAGGTAATAAAATAATATCGGAACCAGCCTCAATAGCTCTAATCGCAGCTTCTCCTGACCATGCTTGATTTGTAATTCCTCTCATTTCCATACCATCAGTAATAATTAAACCTTTAAAATCCCAATCATTTATTAATAAATCTGTAGTTATTTTATATGAATGGCTTGCAGGCTTTTTTGATGGATCTAATGCAGGCATAGCAATGTGAGCCATCATCATCATTTTTACATTATTTTTTACAGCATTTTTAAATGGCTTTAACTCAATATTATTTAAATCAGATATTGAACTTTTAATTATAGGTAATGATGAATGACTATCAATCGAAGTGTTCCCATGCCCCGGAAAATGTTTAGGACAGGCATATAAACCTTGATCTTGGATACCTTTAATAAATTGAAGACCAAAATCTGACACAATATCAGACTGATCACTATAAGCTCTTAAATTAATAATAGGATTATTAGGATTATTGTTAACATCAAGAACAGGTGCAAAGATCATATGTATACCAAGAGCCTTTGCTTCTTTTGCAGTGATTTCCCCTTGAAGATAAGCATTATAACTATCATCAGTTGCAGCTATAGCCATATTAGATGGAAATAATGTTGCACCTTTCATTTGCTGTCCTGCACCTCTTTCTAGATCTGATGCTATAAGTAATGGAACCTCAGAAATTTCTTGAAAATATTTATGATTATTATGCATTCCATGAACATTACCATTACCATCAAAAGTAATCAAGCCACCTACTTTGTGTTTTTTAATCCAGCTATCAACTTGTTTTTTAGAATAATTATCAGATGAATAATAATCACTTCTTACTCGAACCATTATCATCTGTGCTATCTTATCTTTTAGATTCATATTATTTATCATATCATAATTTGAATTAGAAAAAAGTATTGAAATAACAAAAAAATATAATAAGTGTTTTATTTTTATCAATTATAAATCCTCTTAACTCTTGATGTTATACCAGTTAATATACTATAGGGACTGCTTATCCTATTTTTAAGTACTATTTCGAGTCTAGTTAATTCTCCACCAAAAACAGTTACTTTATCTCCTTTTTTAATATTAACACCATCTATGCCAACACATATTAAATCCATTGATACTTTACCTAAAATATTTAACTTTTTTCCATTAAATTCAACATATCCATTATTACTAAATTCTAATGGAACTGCATCTGCATATCCAACTTGTATAATAGCTACTTTCATATCATTTTTATTAGTATATGTTCTATTATATCCAATTTTTGATTCTTTTTTAACATTTTTTATCAAACAAACTGGAGCTTGTAAAGTTAGAACAGGTTTTAATGGATGGTTTTCTTTAACATTGCTAATACCATACAAACTAAGGCCAGGTCTAACCATGTTAAAATGATTTTTTTTGTTTTTTAAAATACCTGCACTTGGTGTTAAATGCTTAAATTTTAATGTCTCAAAAAAAGAACAAAAATATTCTGAAATTCTAATAAACTTTTTTCTTTGTAAATTAGTAGACGATTGATTGTCTTCATCTGCACTAGATAATTGTGTATATATACCCTGAACTTTTACAAATTTACTACATTTAAGAGTTTCTTTAATTATTTCTTTATGATCAATTGATATACCTAGTCTGGTCATTCCAGTATCTACTTTAATATGCACATTAAATATATGATTATATTTATTGCCCATTTTGTCTAGAAACTTTATATCTTCAATGCTATTAATAGTTAAAATTAATTTTTTATCTAATATTATAGAGTTAAATTTATTTTCTATTGAACCTAAATGTAAAATTTGAATATCAGAATTTGTCTTTCTAATATTAATTACTTCTTCTATTAAGGCAACACAACAACCATTAATATCATTTTTTTTAAGAACTTTACAAATTTCTATAACACCATGACCATATGCATTAGCTTTAACAACTGGCATTATCTTAACATTATCACCAACATATTTTTTAATATAGGAAATATTATCTTCTAAATTCTTCTTATTTATAATTGCTTCAGGACGAAACAAGATAATCTCCTTTAATTATATCTTTTATATTGATTGAAATTTTATCTTTAGATAATGCTGCTATCATCGCTGAACCATATGCAGCAGAAATTTCAGAAAAAACCCAATTAATATTTTTAAAATAAAATGACAATGAATCATTTAAAGATTTTCTATATATTGAGGAATTAATAATACTTCCATTACCAAATAAAACTATATTTTTACTTTGTTTATAATCTAACATACTAATTAAATCAATTATATAGTCTGCAACATTAAAAGTTGCTTCTTGAACAATTGATAAAGCAATTTCATTTTCTTCCGATATTTCAATCACATCTTTTGCAATAGATGCTTTTAAAGCTAACGAATCTTCATGATGCGCAACATACTCTAAAGCCTGATTCAAATTATCTGATTCAAATTTTTCATATACTAAATCTCTAAGTTGTAACAAATCAGGTTCATGATCAATAATTGACTCATTAAAAGACAATTTCAATAACACCTCTTTACCTATCCAATAACCACTTCCCACATCAGATTTATCATGTCCTTTTCCAGCAACTCTAACAAAATCTCCATCTGAATTTTTAGCAATACAAATAATGCCAGTACCAACTGTTAATAAAATTCCCACATCATCTTGACAGGATATTTTATATGCAGCTTCAGCATCATTTATAAGAATTGATCTATCTGCAATATTAATTCTATCTAATTCTTTAAATAATAATTCTCGTCCTGGATCATAAGAAACTGCAGCCAAACCAAATCCAAAAGCAGATATATCATCAATTGATATAGAAATTGAATTACATAATTCTAAAATTAATTCGCTAATACGTCTAGGAGCTAAATCTCGATACACTTTTAAATTACTACCTTTGTGTAACTTTTTGTTAATTAATGTTTTTCCATTTGAATCAATTATAACTGCTCTTGTAGAAGAAGCTCCTCCATCTAAACCAAAATATATTTTCATTAGTAATGTTTCACCATTTTTTTATAAATAATTAAATTAATGAAATAAAAGACCATGGAAATGAATAGAGATATAATAAAAACACTTAAATTCATATCATCACTTGGATTAAAAGTTGCAATAAACATATCAAATAATAAAAATATAATATTATAGCTATTAATAAAAGCAGCGAATGATTCAGAATAATAATCAATTGGTATCAAAGAACCACTTCCAAATGATATCACTAAAAATACAAATATCATACTAATCAATATGTGATCAATTTTTCTCAAAAAATTAGATAAAAACAAACCTAAATTTGAAAAAAATAAAATTGATAAAGATATAACAATAAAAAGATCAAATACTTGATTCCACGATATAATTAGACCTAATTTATCTCCAGAATTAGATAATTGAATAACAAGAAATAAAGATATGATAAATTCAATAAATGAACATATTAATGAATATATAATAATAGATAGAAAGTAATGGTTACTATTAGCTCTTGTTGTGAATATATAAGACAAAAAATTATCTTTAGAATCTTGATTAATAGTAATTAATGGAATTAAAATAGCTAAGATAGATACACATATAAATACAATAGCAGGAATAGAATGATAAGTATAACTAATTCCAGAACTAGGTATAATACTATTAAATAAATTAGATAATGGGGAAACAAGAAATAAATATGTAAATAATGGAAATAAGAAATACAATAATAAATTCATCCCTATATTCTTCTTAAAGATTAAAAAATTTCTATTTATTAGTAGTAAAACAATTTTCATAAATCTGTTATTCTCTCAAATAATTCAGTTAATTTTGAATCACTCATTTTAAAATCTATTAATTCATAATTAATGGCCATTTTAAAAACATCAAAAAAAGTATTTTTATCTTTAATCATAATTTGAAGATGATTATCCTTTGAAAGAACCTTAGTTATATTTTTATTATCTCTAAGATCTTTTAAAAGTTGATTTGGAACTATTCTTTTAAATGTAAACCGATATTTATACATATCATTAATTTCTTGTTCAAGATTATGTATTGAGCCATTAAATGCAATACTACCATTATTAATTAGAATAATACGGTCCGAATAAATATCAGCAAGGTTAAAATCCTGAGTAATAATTAATATACTTTTATTTATTCTTATCTCTTGAATAATCTCAAAAACTATATTTTTATCATAATAATCCATACATGATGTGAAATCATCAATTAATAAAATATCTGGATCATGAATTAAAGATCTTGCAAATGCAATTTTCTTTAAGGTTGAAGAAGATATTGATTCAATTGAATCTTGAAGATTCTGTTTGAAATTTAAACGATTTGCCCAATATAATATCTTTTCCTTGATTTTAACTTTATTTAAACCATACAACTCTGCATAGAAAAATAAATTTTCTTCAATATTTAAATTTATATCAAAAATATCTTTTTGAGGAACATATCCAATATTAGGTAATATTTCATCTTTTCTAATATCAAAATCCATTCCATCTAGAAAAATTTGACCTCGATCTTTTTCAACAAAACCCATCAGTATTTTAAACAAAGTTGATTTACCTGAATTAGTTTTACCTAAAATAAATAATAATTCTCCTTTTTGAACTCCAAATGAAAGATCTGCTAATAAATTTAAATTATTAACTTTTTTTCCAATTTTATTGAATGATAAAAAAGCTGCCATTTAATGAGCCTCAAACCAATTTTGACCATAATCACAATCAACTTTTAAAGGAACATCTAATTGAATTGCATTCTCCATTTCTTCTTTAACTAAAGAAGATAATAAATCAATTTCATTTTTTGGTACATTAAATAATAATTCATCATGAATTTGCAAAATCATTTTAGAATTTAAGTTAGATTCTTTAATTCTATTATTGATATTTATCATCGCAATCTTAATTAATTCTGCTGCAGTACCCTGAATAGGCATATTAATGCAAGCTCTTTCTTCAGCTTTAATAATATTTACATTTGATGAGGTTAAACCATCTGCATACCTTCGTCGACCTAAAAGTGTTTCAACGTAACCCATTTCTCTAGCTTTTGAAAGAGTACTGTCCATGAAAGTTTTAATGCCAGGATATGTATTAAAATATGTTTCAATGATTTCTTTAGCCTCTTTCATAGAAATATCTAATTCTTGTGAAAGTCTAAAAGGGCCAGCACCATACATAATACTAAAATTAACAACTTTAGCTATTCTCCTTTGATTGAAATTAATATCCTCTGGTGCAACTTTAAAAACATTTGCAGCTGTTCTGGTATGTACATCAATATCATTTTTAAAACAATTTATTAATTCTTCTTCTTTTGAAAAATGAGCCATTATTCTTAATTCTACCTGTGAATAATCAGCCGCAAAAATATATGAATCAGGATTGCTAGAAATAAAACCTTTTCTAATCTCTCTAGATACTTCAGTTCTGATTGGTATATTTTGAAGATTAGGTTTTGTACTTGACAATCTTCCTGTTGATGCTATGGTTTGATTAAAAGAAGTATGAACTCTAGAAGTCCTACTATTAATATGGGTTGGAATAGCATCAAGATAAGTATTTTTTAATTTACTAAAATGACGGTAGTTTAATAATTCTTCTGCAATAGGATGCTGCTTTTTTAATTCCTCTAAAACATCCACTGAAGTACTTCTTTTCTTTACTGGTTTTAATCCTAATTGACCAAAGAGAATCTCAGACAACTGTTTTGGGGAATTAATATTAAATTTTGTATTGGTATAAGAAAAGATATTCTTAGATACCGATTCTATGTTTTTACCTATCTTATCCGATAATTTTTGAAACAAACTTAGATCAATATTGATTCCCTCAGACTCCATGTCGATCAAAACTTTCATAGTAGGTATCTCAATATCATAAAATATTTTATCAAGCTTATGTTTTATTAATTCTTTTGAAAATAAATCATGTAATTGTAAAGCAATATCAGTATCCTCACAGGCATAATATGATATATCTTTTAATTGCACATCTGACATTAATTTTTGATTTTTACCTTTTGGACCTATCAAATCCTCAATGGGTATCATTTCATAATCAAGGTAATCTATTGATAAAAAATCCATTTTATATGAACGACGATCAGGGTTCAGTAAATGAGCTGCTATCATTGTATCAAATAAATTTCCCTCTACCTCAATACCATACCTTCTTAAAATTAACATATCATACTTAATATTTTGTCCCAGATAAAGCGTTTTAGAACAATTAAAAATTGGTTTTAGTTTGTCATAGATATTGCTGTAAGTAATCTGAGGGACAATCTCAGTATCTAAAGTGTTCGGAAATAAAATTGGAATATAGAATCCTTTGTCAGGTGTAGTAGAAATTGAAATACCAACAATTTCAGCGGTCATAGGATTAACACCAGTAGTCTCTAAATCAAATGAAACTAGGTCAGCCTTTAAAACTAAGTTAATAGCTTTATCCAACTGTTTATCATTTAATATTAAATTATATTCTTTTTCCTTTACAATCTTAGGTTCATTCTTTACCTTAATAAATTCAAGTTTTTCCAAACTAGAAATAATTGAGGATAGCTCAAAATCATTAACCATTTTAATTACGTTATCTTTATCCTTAATATTTTTAAATTCAAAAGCTTCTTTACAGAATGCAATATCCATATCAGCCTTAATAGTTACCAATTTCTTACTTAAACTAAGTGAATCAACATTTTCTTTGATTAAATTTTTAATTCGATCATTTTTTATCTCATCAATATTATCCATAAGCTTATCTAATGAATCGAATTGCTCTATTAATTTTACGGCTGTTTTAGGTCCAACCCCTCTTACGCCAGGAATGTTATCAGAAGAGTCTCCTGTTAAGCTTAGGAGGTCTATAATCCTATCAGGGTAAACTCCCATCTTATTTTTTACTTCTTCTTCTTTAAATTTGGTGGTTGGTTTAAATCTATTTCCAGGGGCATAGACAATAATATTATCATTAACCATTTGAAGCATATCTTTATCACCTGAGACAATATAGGTTTGGACATCATTAGACTCCGCAACCTTTGATAAAGAGCCCATAATATCATCGGCCTCATAACCAGGACGCTCAATTAATTCAACACCTAAGTGAGCAACAATTTCCTTTAGGATTGGGATTTGATAAGCAATTTCATCTGGCATCTTTGGTCTATTAGCTTTATAATCATCAAATAACTCATGCCTGAAAGTTTTTGCCTTGGAATCCATTGCTATTACTAAATAATCAGGACTTTCATCTCGTATAATTTTAAAAAGCATATTTAAGAACCCATAAATAACAGATGTATGACGACCATCCTTGGTGGTAAGAGGATTATTAATCATCGCAAAATGCGCTCTGTAAATTTGAGCCATTCCATCAATGATAAATAATCTTTCTTTACTCTGAGTCATTCTTAAATACTGGAATATCCTTCATTTTATGAAGGTTTTTACTCCTATGCTTCTTATATGTTAATAATACATTTTTTTGATTCTTAGTCAAAGTGGACTGATTGCCCTTAAAATTCATAGCCCACTCTAATTGATCGTAAGATACACCTAGCTGATCCTCATCTGTTCTTTCATCATCCCACAAACCATCAGTGGGTTTTGCTTTCATAATCGAATCAACTACTCCTAAAATTTGGCCAAGTTTATAAACCTCTGATTTCATTAAATCTGCTATTGGGCTGATATCTACCCCACCATCGCCATACTTAGTGAAAAAACCAACTCCAAAATCCTCTATTTTATTGCCTGTCCCCACAACAATACCATTGTTATTGCCCGCGATTAAATAAAGGGATGACATCCTTATTCTTGCTCTGCTGTTTGCAAGAGCTAGTTTATCATCAAAACTAGTTGGAAACACAGATTTAAAGTGATTAAAGGTAGAGGTTAAATCAACTTTGATATGCTCCACATTTGAATATTTTTGTCTCAGCCACTTACAGTGTTCCAATCCTCTATCTGTTTCATCCTCTTTCTGATGAATCGGCATTACAGCCAGATAGGTTTTGTGACCGGTTATCGCACAAAGAGTGGATGTAACCGCTGAATCTATTCCACCAGAAATACCTATAACAAAACTATCTAAATTATTATCTGTTAGATAATCTGATAACCAGTTAGAAATTTTTTGTTCTAAACTCATTATTCCTTTCTAAGGATTTAATCGTGTCATAGTTCTTGCAAATGGAATAGTTTCTCTTATATGTGATAATCCACAAATCCAAGCAACTACCCTCTCAAGTCCCATACCAAATCCAGAATGAGGAACAGAACCGTATTTTCTTAAATCTAAAAACCAATCATAATCGGATTGATTTAATTTTTCTTCTTTAATTCTTTCAATTAAAATATCAATATCTGTCTCTCTTTCAGAACCACCTACAATCTCACCATATCCCTCAGGAGCTAAAATATCCATACCTAAAACCACTTTTTCATTCTCAGGATCTCTTTTCATATAAAAAGCTTTAATATCAGAAGGAAAGCGATGCACAATTACTGGACAATCATATTGATTAGCAATATGAGTCTCTTCTGGAGAGCCAAAATCATCTCCCCACTGAATTTTGAAACCATTTTTTTGAAGCATATCAATACATTCAGTATAACTAACCCTTGGAAACGGTCCTTTAATTTTTTTAAGAATATCTATATCTCTTTCTAAAATATTCAATTCATCTAATCTATTATCTAAAACTTGATTCATTATATAGACTAATAAGTTTTCAGCCCACTGCATATCTTCTTCAATCTCACAGTAAGCTATTTCAGGTTCAACCATCCAGAATTCAGTTAAATGTCTTCTAGTTTTGCTTTTTTCAGCTCTAAAACAAGGGCCAAAGTTATAATGCCTTCCAAATGACATAGCTGAAGCTTCACCATAAAGTTGCCCTGTTTGAGCTAAAAATGCATCTTTTCCAAAATATTCTGTTTTAAATAATGTAGATGTTCCTTCTGCTGCACTTGGAGTAAAAATTGGAGTATCAACCAATGTGAAGTCATTTGTATCAAAGAAGTCTCGAATACTTTTAATAATTTGATGTCGGATTTTTAATATCGCGTGCTGTCTTTTTGATCTAAGCCACAAATGTCTATTTGACATTAAAAATTCTGTACCATGCTCTTTTGGAGTAATTGGGTAATCTTGACTTAAATGATGTATATGGAAATTTTCAACAAGAATTTCATAACCACCAATAGCTCTGTCATTTTTAACAACTTTACCTATAATCGAAAGAGAAGACTCTTGTGTCAATCGTTTGAAATTTTCAAATAGATCTTCACCTATTTCATTTTTTACTACAATACATTGAACTAACCCAAAACCATCACGAAGTGTTAAAAAACCTATTTTTCCACTTCTTCTTGAATTATAAACCCATCCATCAATTTTAACATTTTTATCTATATAATTTTCAATTTTATTTACTCTAATCTTATCCATAGTATTCCTTAATTTTACCACGTAGAAATTATTTTTGTTGAAATTTTATCTGCTATTTTATTAATTGCAATTAATTTTGCAGTATCTCTTGGTGCTCCTATTTCATCACTATCACTAGAATCAATAAGACCATCTCCATCATTATCTATACCATCATTAGAAATATCTATAGAATCACCATAAATACCCCATTCACTTATGTTAATATTAAACAATATTTCACCTTTTTTAAAATCAGACCATACAACATTTGCTTTAATCAAAAACTTCCACTCATCTACTCTCTCAAATTGATCTCCTTGACTAAGTGTGTAAGGTAAATCTAAAACTTCAAGTATTGTAATATTTAGCTTACTATCAGATTCATCATAATTAACAATTTCTAATATATTTTGATCAATGATTAATTGATTTAATTCAATATCTAGAAAATCTACAACTTCTTGATCTGTACTCTTATTAATTATAGGAGCAATATAAATATTTTTAATGTGAGCAGGAATTGTTCCTTTTAAAGAATAAAAAGCACAAGAATTTATCATTAAAAATAGTATGGATAAAATAAAATACTTAACTAATCTCATATTCTTTTAATTTCCTATATAAAGTTCTTTCAGATATATCTAATATTTTAGCAGTTTTTCTTCTATTACCCTTGAAATTTTTTAATGTTCTTTCTATAATCTCTTTTTCTAACTCATTCATAGTAATTTCACCAATAACATCATCTTTTATTCCCTTAAATAAACCGTCATCTAAAGGTTGGGGATTATCTTTATTTTTCTCTGGGAGCACAAATAAAGAGCTATTTGTAGGCTGAACAACCCCATCGCCAGTTTTTGTAGCAAATAACTGCTTTAATTCATTAACATCTTGTCTTAAAAATAATAATTGTTTTAATATTAATTCTCTTTCAATTGTATCAGAATCTTTATTGACAGGAACTGGCAGAGACCCATTAAATGAATTTTCTTGAGAATCTAATTTTAAATACTTTCTAACCATATCTTCTTGTATTCTTTCACCCTTATTTATAGCAAGTAAACTTTCAATAGTATTTTTAAGCTCCCTAACATTACCAGGCCAATCATACTTTTTCATTAGATTTATAGATTCCTGAGAAAAACCTTTAAACGGAATATCATTCTTAGCTGTAAATAATAAACCAAACCTTTCAATATACAAAAATAAGTCACTAATATGTTGCTTTAGTGGAACCGCCTCAATAGATACCGTCTTTAGCCTAAAATATAAATCTTGTCTAAATTTTTTATCCTTAACTTCTGTATTTAAATTTCTATTAGTAGCAGCAATAATTCTTACATCAGTTTTTTGAGTTTTTGTTTCACCAACTCTCATAAATTCACCTTGCTCAATTACTCTTAATAATTTAGCTTGAGTTTCTAATGATAATTCACCAATCTCATCTAGAAATATTGTTCCTTTATTTGCAGCTTCAAAATATCCTTTATGATTCTCATGAGCCCCTGTAAAAGAACCTTTTTTATGTCCAAACAATTCACTTTCAATAATACCAGATGGAATAGCAGCACAATTAACTGTTATTATAGATTCAAACTTTCTTTTACTATTTTTGTGTAAAGCTTTTGCTACCATTTCTTTTCCAGACCCAGATTCTCCAGTAACTAAAACTGAAATATCAGTGTTAGCAACTTGCCCAATCAATGTACACATCTCCTCTATTTGAATAGATTCACCTATAATACCAACTGATTTTTTTATTTTATTTGCATCAACTATCATATTATCTCCCAATTTAATAGCCTAAACCTTTTTTCCCTATATCTTTTCTATAATACATATTTTTAAATTTAATTTTATTAACAACTGCATAGGCATCTTTAATTGCTCCATTTAAATCAGAGCCAATCCCTATAGCATTTAAAACTCTTCCACCCGAAGTTGTAATATTGTTAGCAGAATCAATCGATGTCCCTGCATGAAATACTAAATTATCTTCCAAATCATCTAAACCTGTAATTAAATGACCTTTTTTATAATTAGCAGGATATCCATTAGAAGCTAAAACTACAGTTACACAATAACCTCTTTTATTTCTATATCTAAAAGAATCTAATTTATTATCCAATGTAGAATTTATTAATTCAAATAAGGAGGTTTCCATCATAGGCATAACTACCTGAGTTTCAGGATCACCCATTCTTACATTATATTCAATTACATATGGATTACCCTTAACCAACATAAGACCAAAATATAAAAATCCACAATATGGAATCCCTTCATTAATCATACCATTTAGTGTCGGTTCTATAATTTGTTTTTTAATTTTCTTTTCTAATTTATTATCATATAAAGGAGTTGGAGCATAAGCGCCCATTCCTCCTGTATTTGGCCCCACATCCCCATCAAATACTCGCTTATGATCTTGTGCGTTATTTAAAATAGTATAATCTGAACCATTACATACTGTAAAAATAGATATTTCAGGTCCTGAAATACATTCTTCTACAGAAATTTTTTCAGAAGCAGAACCAAAATCTTTATTTTTAAAGAAAATGGCTAATGCCTTATTAAACTGATTAGTATTTTCGCAAATAATAACACCCTTACCAGCAGCTAATCCATCAGCTTTTAAAACAATAGGAAAACCGAGCCTTTCCTTTGCTTTTATTACTTCAGATTCAGTTGAACATGAAATGTATTTAGTGTGTGGAATTTTATACTTTTTCATTATATCTCTAGCATAAATTTTACTACTTTCTAATTTAGCTGCTGCTTTTGTAGGACCAAATATTCTCTTATTTTTTGATTCAAAAAAATCAACTATTCCATCATCTAACAAATTTTCAGGACCAACAATAATTAAATCAATATTTTCCTTATTAACAAAATCAAGAATTAAACTATGGTTATTTAGTGATAATGTTTTATTAATGCCTATTTTAGAAGTACCTGCATTGCCTGGTATACAATATACATTATTGATATTTTTATCATTTGACAATTTCCAAACCATAGCATATTCTCTACCACCTGAGCCTAATATTAATACATTCTTTTTCATTTATTTATTTGTCCATTTATTTTTATAATTTGATCTCTTATTAATGCGGCCTCTTCAAACTGAAAATTTTGAGCACATTTTTTCATTTTTCTCTTTAATCTATCTACAAAATCTAAAGCTTCAATCTTATCAAACGATTCAATCTTCTTATCAAATGTTTTTGAATCTAAATAATCTTTATTTTTATTATTTTTATCAACCATCATTGACGCAATAATATTGCTTGTTTTTTTTATTGTCCTGGGAACTATATTATGCTTTTTATTGAATTCAGATTGTATTTTTCTCCTTCTCTTAGTTTCATCGATTAAATGTTTCATTGATTTTGTAATTTTATCTCCATACATAATTACTCTACCATTAACATTTCTAGCAGCTCTACCTGCTACCTGTAATAATGATGTTTTAGATCTTAAAAAACCTTCTTTATCTGCATCTAATACAACAATTAATGAGACCTCTGGAATATCAAGCCCTTCCCTTAAAAGATTTATTCCAACTAATACATCAAATTCGTCATTTCTTAGAGATGTTAAAATCTGAATTCTTTCCATCGTATTTATATCACTATGCATATACTCAGCTCTGATACCCACCCCTTTTAAATATTCTGTTAATTTCTCAGCCATTTTTTTTGTAAGGGTTGTGATTAGTATTTTTTCATTCTTTGAAATAACTTGTTTAATTTCAGAAATTATGTTGTCTATTTGCCCTTTTGTTTTTCTAACAAAAATTTCTGGATCTAATAAACCAGTTGGTCGTATTACTTGTTCTGAAAATATTCCTTTTGATTTATCCAATTCATAATCAGCAGGTGTAGCAGACACATAAATTATTTGATTGGTAACCTTTTGGAACTCAGAAAATTTCATTGGTCTATTATCCAAAGCAGAGGGTAATCTAAAACCATATTCAACTAAAGTTTCTTTTCTAGACCTATCTCCATTATACATTGCATTTAATTGAGGAATACTAACATGTGATTCATCTGCAAAAATTAAATAATCATCAGGGAAAAAGTCTAATAACGCGTACGGTCGTTGACCTTTCTTTCTATCATCTATATGTCTAGAATAATTTTCTATTCCAGCACAATACCCTAATTCCATCATCATTTCCAAATCAAATAGAGTTCGTTGTTCAAGTCTCTGAGCTTCTAAAAGCATACCATTCTCTTTAAGAAAAATTAATCTATCGCTTAATTCAAGCCTAATTTGTTTCATGGCCCTTTCAAGCTCTTGTCTATTAACTACAAAATGTTTAGCTGGATATACAGATAAATAATCTTTATTATCTAAGATTTCAGATGTTAAAGCATTAAAAGTATGAATTTTTTCAACCTCATCTCCAAAAAGTTCTATCCTAATAGGAAATTCTTCATACCTTGGAAATAATTCAATAACATCTCCTCTTAATCGAAATGTGCCTGGCTCCAAAATCATATCATTTCTATTATAATGAATATTAACAAGTTTTTTAAAAAATGATTTAATATTTACTGTGTCACCTACTTTTATTGAAACAAATAAATTTTTATAAGAACGCGGAGACCCTATACCATATATACAACTTACACTAGCAATAATAATAACATCTTCCCTGCTTGATAAAGAAGCTGTTGTCTTAATTCTTAATCTATCGATTTCTTCATCTATTGATGAATCTTTTTCAATAAAAGTATCGGAAACAGGCATATAAGCTTCAGGCTGATAATAATCATAATAAGAGATAAACAGTTCCACTGCATTACTAGGAAATAAAGCTTTAAATTCAGAAAAAAGTTGAGCTGCTAAAGTTTTATTATGTGAAATAATTAAAGTTGGTTTTTGTACTTTCTCAATAACATTAGCCATTGTAAAGGTCTTACCTGAACCTGTAATACCAAGAAGTGTCTGATGTTTTTCATTATTATTAATACCATCTACTAAAGAATTAATCGCTTGCTGCTGATCACCTGCGGGTTTAAAATCGGAAATTATTTTAAAGTCTGCCATATTGGCTTATAATATAATTAATTTTTTCATATTATAAAAATAAAAAAAATATGCATATTAGTCATAATATAGTCAGTTTTGTTTTTAAAAAAACTATAATTAAATTAATATGTTATTTTTGAGAGGAAATTTATGGATATTGCGACTTTAGGCGCTGGTTGTTTTTGGTGCATAGAAGCTATACTTTTAAATGTTACTGGTATCGTATCAATTGAGGCTGGCTATACTGGAGGGCATATAGATAACCCTACTTATAAAATGATTTGTGAAGGAAATACAGGACATGCAGAGGTGGTTCAAATTACATTTGATAGTCAGAAATTAACTTATGAGGATTTATTACTAATCTTTTTTGAAATTCATGATCCTACTACACTCAACAGACAAGGAAATGATGTTGGTACACAATATCGTTCATCTATCTTTTATCACACTTCTAATCAAAAAGAATTAGCTGAAAATATCAAAAATAAAGTTCAATCTGATTTTGGGAATAAAATAGTCACAGAAATTACCGCTTTTGAAAAATTTTATATTGCGGAAGATTATCATCAAAATTATTACAATAATAATAAAAATGCGGCTTATTGCAATTTTGTAATAAGACCAAAGTTAGAAAAGTATTTAAATGATAAAAAATAAAACACTAGCAGATTACTCTATGCATGTAAAATTACAAACTAGATGGAGAGATTTAGACGCTTTTGGGCATGTTAATAATGCTGTTTTTGCAACATATATCGAAACAGCTAGAGGAACTTTATTTAAAAAATGGAATTTACCTTATGACGGCAAAGGAAAATCTTTAACGGTTGCAGCAATTACAATTAATTACCATAAGCAGTTAAAACACCCTACAAATATTGTAGTTGGACAATCCATTAGCAGAATTGGAAATACTAGTTTTGATGTTAACTCAGCTCTCTTTGATGAACAAAATACACTTAAACCGATTGCAACCTCTAAAGTTGTAATAGTTTGCTTTGATTTTGATAACCAAAAAAGCCTACCTGTATTTAAACAGATTATTAAGGATTCTAAATATTAAAAGGAAATAATTTTGATGAATTTAACAAAAGAAAATAAAAATAATTTTAATTTTTGGGATGCAACGCTTGCAATGATTGATAACAGTATAGATATAGCACTTAATCATTCGCAAAGTGGTCATCCTGGAGGATCAAGATCAAAAGCTCCTCTACTTTTAGCTACATTATTATCTGGTGTTATGAAATGGGATATTAGAAATCCAGGAGCAACTTTTGGTGACCGATTTACTTTGATTGCTGGACACACAAATCCTGTGGTATATGCAACATTAGCAGTACTAAATGAATCTTTGAGAATTAAATATCAACAAACTCAAGATAAAAAATATCTAAATCCTTTAGGAGATAAGTATACATTACATTATGAAGATCTGTTAAAATTAAGAAGAAGAGACGGTTTGCCTGGACATGCCGAAATGGAAGGAAAAACATTGTTTTTTAAGTTTAACACTGGACCCACAGGTCATGGTGCAGCTCCAGCAGCAGGACAAGCTTTTGCTCTAAAATATTCTGGAGCTAAAAAATCAAAAGTTTTTGCTTTAGAAGGTGAAGGTGGATTAACAGCAGGAGTAACCCATGAAGCTAGAATTGCAGCTTATGGTCTAAAATTAGAAAACCTTGTTTATATGCTTGACTGGAATGATTTTGGTATTGATAATAGGCCTTTTAGTAAAATTAAAGCTGGCACACCTAAGGATTGGTTTAAACCTTATGGATGGAAGGTAAGTGGTACAGAAAATGGAGAAGATTGGAAATCTATATTAGATGCATATTCAGAACTTTTCTCAATAGATGAACAAGATAGACCTAAAGCTATTTGGGTTAAAACTAGAAAAGGAAGAGGGTATTTAAAATTTGATAACGCAAGCCATGGTTCTCCACATAAAAGAAATTCAAAAGAGTTTTGGGAGACTAAAAAAGATTTTGCAAAAAAATACAATATTGAATTTAAACATATGGATAAAGACAGTTTAGAAACAGAGGATAAAAACAAAAATCAAATGTTAGACACCTTAGAATCTGTTTTATCTCTTTATAAAACAGTCCCTGGCTTAGCTGATTATGTAGCAAATAGATTAATTGCTATTGCTAACTCAATTGAAGATAATAAAAATATTAAAAAGAAATTTTTAGATAACCCATTAAATGATAACGCTTTATTTGATTTTAAAAATTATCCACCTAATCTGTATAAAAAACCAGGAGAAACTGCACCAAATAGAGCTGCATTTGGTGATTTTGGATCATGGCTAAATTCATATGTTCAAAAAAAATACAATAGACCTTTAGCTCTAGTATGTTCAGCTGATCTGGCGGGCTCTACAAATATTGCAGGATTTAGTAAGGGTTGGGAAGAAATTGAAGATTTCGGTATGTATGAACCTAAAAAAAATGAAAAGGGCACCCTTTTACCACAAGGAATTACTGAATTTGCTAATGCAGGCTTAATGACTGGAATTACTTCTGTAAACTTTTCAAAAGAGCCATATTCTGAATTTAATGGCTATATAACTGCCTGTAGTACTTACGGTTCTTTTTCTTATTTAAAATATGGAGCTTATAGACTTTTTAGTCAACTAGCTCAAGATTCTCAACTAAAAGTTGGAAAAACTATTTGGGTTGCTGGTCATTCAGGGCCAGAGACTGCTGAAGATAGTAGAACTCATTTTGGTATATTTGCACCAGGTGTAACCCAATTATTTCCAGATGATAATATTATTAATCTACATCCTTGGGAATATAATGAAGTATCCGTAATGCTGGCATCAGCACTTAGTACTGATATCCCAATAATAGCTTTACATTTAACTCGACCTCCAATATCTATTCCTGATAGAAAATTATTAGGAATGCCTTCTCATTTTGAATCAGCAAAAGGTGCTTATATCATTAAAGATTATAAACAAAATAAACCTAAAGAAGGGGTTGTGATTGTTAGAGGAACAAGTGTAATAAATGAATTATGTAAAATTCTACCTGAATTAAATTCTGAAGGACCTAATATTAAAATTGTTGCAGCACTTTCTTCTACTTTATTTAATATGCAAACTACAGATTATCAAGAATCAGTAATGCAAAAACAAGATTGGTTTAATTCTATGATAATCACAAATACTTCCCTTAATAATATGAGTAATTGGATTAAAAATCCTTTAGTTAAAAACTATTCTCTATCTCCTGATTGGGATAACCAATGGAGATTTGGAGGAAACCTTGAAGAAGTAATAGATGAATCACATCTTTCATCAGAATGGCAAAAACAAGCTATATATAAATTCTGTAATGACAAAGAAAAGAGAGCTGACATTTTAAAAGAATATTTTGGAAAATAATTAAAAAAGGATAAAATGAAAAAAAATATATATTCTGATAAATTAATTAATTTAGGAACAGAAACAGCTTTTGCTGTTTCAAGCGATGCAACAGAACATGCCCAAAACGGAAATACTGTTTTTCCATTTCATTTAGGTGATATTAATATCTGTACACCTCAAAATATTATTGAAGCAACTAAAAAAGCAATGCATGATGAAAAAACTGGTTATGTACCAGCTAATGGGATTCCTCAGCTAAGAGAAACTATTGCAGAAATAATAGGCTCTCAAAGGAATGTTACTTACAATAGAGAAAATGTTGTGGTTCAACCTGGCGGAAAACCTGTAATACCAAAATTTATCAACACATTTATGAATCCTGGAGATGGAGTATTATACCCCAATCCTGGATACCCCATATATGAGAGTCAAATTAAATATAATGAAGGTATAGCTTTACCATATAGATACATCCATTCAAAAGAAGGATTTAAAATTGATAGGCAACATTTAGAAAAAATGATTGATAAAAAAACTAAAATATTGATATACAATAATTATCAAAATCCTATAGGAGGTGAATCAACGCATGAAGAAATGGAATGGATTGCCAATATTGCACAAAAACATAATCTATGGGTTTTAAGTGATGAAGCATATTTTAATATTCAATATTCTGGTACACCAAAAAGCATTGTTTCTATACCTGGCATGAAAGATCGAACTATAATTTTATATACTTTTTCTAAAACATACGCTATGACAGGTTGGAGACTAGGTGCAGCTATTGGACCTGAAAAAATTATGCAAATATTTTCAAAATTAGGTACTAATGATGAATCTTGTACGAATCATTTTATCCAGTATGGAGGTATAGAAGCACTTACTGGAAGTCAAGATGGGGCAAACAAAATCTTAAGTAGACTAAAAAATAGAAGAGATGCACTTGCGGCTAGATTAAATGAAATAAAGGGGTTGCAACTGTCTATACCAAATTCCACATTTTATTTATTTCCTGATATAACTGAAATTTATGAATCAATGAATGCTAAATCTTATGAAGAATTTAGAAGAAACACATTATTAAAAACCGGAGTCTCATTTTGCACAAGAGAACATTTTGGACAAGCTATTGAGGGTGAAAAAAGAAAATATATACGTTTTGCATTTTCAGGTATTTCAGAGCATAATATCAACAAGGGAATTGAAAAATTAAAAGATTATTGGTCAACCTTGTAATATATTGTATGATATGGATATTGATAAAAATATAGAAATAGCTAAGACACCTCCATCATCTTTTTATACCTCTGACTCAATATTTGAAAAAAGTAAATCTATTTTTGAAAACTCATACCAATTTATCTGTCATCAATCAGAACTATTAAAATCAACTTCTATCCCGTTTAGTTTATTTAAAAATTGGCTTGATATTCCTCTAGTAATAACAAAGGAAAATGATAATATCTTTTGCCTCAGTAATGTGTGTACCCATAGAGCTAACATCATATGTAATAAGAAAAATCATAAAAATAAATTAGTATGTAATTATCATGGCAGAAGTTTTAACTTAGATGGGAGCGTTAATCATGCTCCTGGATTTAAAGAAACCAAGAATTTTCCTTCTACAGATGATAGTTTAGATAAAAATATTAATTTAATTAATTGGAATGGACTTTTATTTGTAAATGCCGGTCAAAATAAATCCATAACAAATGGACTAAATGAAATTAATAGCCTAGTTCATTGGTACCCTTTTGAAAAATTATGTTTTGATGACAAAGCATCTAATACCTATGAAATTGATGTACACTGGGCATTGTACTGCGAAAATTATCTTGAAGGATTTCATATAGCTTATGTCCACCAAGGATTATCATCAGATATAGAAAATCAATCATACAAAACCATTCCTTTGGATTATGCAGCACTTCAAATCGCTAAATCCCAAAATAAAGAGGACTCACTAGGTGGAAAAGAAAAAATTAATGATATTCCCTTAGATGATATCTATGCACTTTATTTTTGGCTATTTCCTAATATTATGCTCAATTTCTATAAATGGGGCATTTCAGTTAATATCATTGAACCTCTAGATAAGGAAAAAACAAGAATAAGATTCATATCACTACCTATCAAAGGTTACAAACAAACCTCCGGTGATAGTAATAGTGTGGACCATATAGAGCTTGAGGATCAGAAAGTAGTACTTGATGTTCAAAAAGGTATCAAATCTAAGTTCTATGATAGAGGTAGATATTCAGCTGAGCACGAGAAGGGCACCCACCACTTTCATCGACTTATTTCAAAGTATTTATAATTTTATAATTAAAAAGGAGAATAATATGAAGAAGATAATTTTAATATTATTTTTAACATTTGTATTTACTGAATATAATAACCCAAATGGAAAACCATTTACATTAAATGTAAAAATATATCAAGGACGAATAGAAGGACCTAAAACTGAAACAGGAAGCGGAGGGTTAAGTTTAAAATTACCAATTTCATCAAAGGTAACAATTCTTGGAGGATTTTATCAAGATGGATATATAAATTACTCTGATCAGGGGATTTGGAGATTTGGAAGAACATATACTAATAACGTTTATTATGGAGGTATAGAAATGCATTTACCTTTGTATAAGCTTTGGGAAAATTAATTTAAAGTATTACTTTATATAATATTGATATATTATATATTTATTTAAACATCCCCTTATCTCTAAGCTGCCTATGAAAGGTGATTGCAAAGCGGTGAGATTCGTCTCTTATCTGTTTTAAAAGTACTAATCCAGGTGATGTTTTACTTATACTTTGAGGCTCTGAAAACTCAGGCTTAAAAACCTCTTCCATTTTTTTTGCAAGACCAATAATCGGAATAAATGAAAGCCCTAAATCATCAAGAGCACTTTTAGCTGATGATAATTGTCCCTTCCCTCCATCCACTAAAATAAGATCAGGTAAAGGTAATTTCTCATTGATAACCCTCTTATAACGTCTAGTAACTATCTCCTTCATCATCGCAAAGTCATCAATACCTTTAACTTCTTTAATTTTAAATTTTCGATATTCACCTTTTCTAGGCTTTCCATCAATAAAACATACCATACTTGAAACGGCATAAGTGCCCTGAAGATTTGAGTTATCAAACCCCTCAATTCTTCTAGGAGGAACATCAAGAATCAAGTCTTTTTGAAGGGCTGTAACCATTTTTGAAACAAACTCTTTCCTTCTTTTCTTTTTTGACAGAATACGCTTTAACTGTAGTTCAGAATTTTTAATACATAAATCTAATTTTTGTTTTTTATCTCCTATCTTTGGAACTAAAATTTTAGGTATCTTTCTATCTAAAGCTTCCATCCATTTATTAATATCAGACTGAGCTATAATATCATCTTGAACAATAATCTCTTTAGGGAAATCAAATGTTGATAAATAATATTGCTTAATAAAACCTACAATATTATCATTATTATTATCGCAGGTGTTAATCTCAAAGGTTTCTTTTGATATCAGTTTAGAGTTTCTATACTTAATCATAGTAAATACGCCTATATCATCTTCATAACTAACCCCTAAAAAGTCTCTATCAACAGAATCTGTTAATTTATGATTTTCTGTTTTATAAAAGTCTTTGATTAGCAATATTTGATCTCTCAATATTGCAGCCTTCTCATAATCCATACTATCACTTAATTTTTGCATCTCAAGTTTTAAATATTTAACTACGCTCTCCGTTTTCCCCTTAAGAAAATCAATAACCTGATTAATTATATCACCATACTTTTCTTCGCTTATCAATTCTTTACTCATACAAAAATTACAAAAACAAGATTCTCTCTGTTTTAAACCGCATGTCTTGATTGGAAAAACCTTATATAAGAGCTTTATAACTCCACGTAAATCTCTCGCTTTAGTATATGGACCAAAATAGAGGTGATTATCTTTGTTGAAATGTTTAAAACGAACAATTTCAACCTTTGGATATTCTTCTTTGGTAATCCTTATATACGGATAAGTTTTATCATCTTTTAGATAGACATTATAACGAGGCTTGTTAATCTTTATAAGATTTGACTCTGTTATTAACGCCTCTGCCTCATTTTTGACAATTAAAAAATCAATTTCATGAATATGCTTAACCATAACACGCGTTTTAATATCATGTTTTTTGTTATTAAAATAACTACTAACTCTCTTTTTAAGAGACTTTGCTTTACCTATATAAATAATTTTATCTTTTTTATTTTTGAAAAAATAAACACCAGGAGTAGATGGAATAGAACTAAGCTTATCTTTATTTTTTTGAGCCATAGACTGAGCTTAATCCTCTTGACAAAGCTCTAATAACATACCCGGGGTAGAATGTGGATGAATAAAGGCAATTTTCATATTATCTGCACCTTTTTGAGGTTTTTCATTGATTAATTTGATATTCTTTAACTTTAAATAATTTAAAGCAGCATCTAAATTATCAACCAAAATAGCAATATGATGAATAGATTCACCCTTTTTAGCTAAATATTTATTAATTACTGAGTCTTTATCAGTAGCAGATAAAAGCTCTATTTTTCCGGACCCTGTATCAAAAATTTCTGTTAAAACTTTTTGCTCCTCTACAATCTCAGTTTTTTTTGACATCTTAAGTGTATTTTCAAAAAAGGCAGAAAGTTTATTTGAGCCTTGATTTTGCGCAATACCTATATGCTCAATCCCTAAAATTTTAAAATCCATTAATAAACCACCTTTCCAATTAAATCATATTCTTGAGCAGAATCAATATTAACATCATAAAATTTTCCCTGCTTTAAATTTTGATTAATTTTTACATAATTATCAATTGTTGGAGAATCACGAAAAGTTCGACCTAAAGACAGGCTCTCTTTTGAGATATCAATCAACACTTTTTGTGTTGTCCCTATTAATGACTGATTTTTCTTAAAATTAATTTTTTGCTGAAGAGCCATAGTCTCATCAAACCTTTGTTGTTTAACATCTTTTGGAACCTCATCTTTCATACTATCTGCTGCTAGAGTATTTTCTTCATGAGAATATTGAAAAACACCCAAACGATCAAATTCAACATCTGAAATAAAATCTAACATTTCATTAAATTCTTTATCTGTTTCTCCTGGATGACCAACAATAATTGAAGTTCTAATCGCAATATTACTATTTGCATTTCTAAGAGCGTCTATTTTCTTTTTAATACCATCTGATTTTAAACCTCTTCTCATGATTTTTAATATTTTATCAGATCCATGCTGTATAGGCATATCTATATAGGGAATAAGTTTTTCAAGATTTTTAAATTGACGAATCATATTTCTATGTAGATTTGCAGGATGCGCATAATGAAGACGCAACCATTCAATCCAATCAATTTTATCTAGCTCAGAAAACAATTCATGAAGAGAAGTCTTAGGAGAAGCGTCCCAGCCATATGATGTTGAATCTTGAGCAATCACAAGTAGCTCCTTAACCCCTCTAGAAGCTAATCTCTTTGCTTCTTCAATATTCCATCTTAATGGTTGACTTTTCTGCAAACCTCTCATAAGAGGAATAGAACAAAAAGAACATGCATTATCACATCCTTCAGCTATTTTTAAATAAGAATAATGGTTAGGAGTTAAGGATGCTCTAATAATGTCAGGATCATCTAGATTAAATGCTTTTCCTGAAATATACCTAATAACAGCCTCATGATCTTCAGAACCAAAAAATTTATCAACACCTGGAATTTCTTTTTGTAATTCCTCACCATAACGCTCAGCTAAACAACCCATCACAATAACCTTGTCAATAAAACCTTTTTGTTTTTTCTCTTCTATTTCTAATATTTTCTCAATACTCTCTTCTCTTGCAACATCTAAAAAACCACAAGTGTTTATAATAACTACATTAGAATGATCAATATCATTAGTCATAGAATAGCCAACATGCTTTAATCCAGTCACCAAATATTCTGAATCAACTAAATTCTTAGCGCAACCCAAAGTAACTACAGAAACATTTTTATTTATATCAGAATTAATCATTTGAAATTAAACCTTTCAAAAAAATATCTAAATCAAAAGGCACAAAATCATTCACACTTTCACCAACACCAATAAAATCTATAGGGATATTTAATTTATCTATCATTGAAAGCGCTATACCGCCTTTAGCTGTACCATCCATTTTAGTTAAAATAAGAGAATCAACAGGAATAAATTTATTAAATTCTAAAGCTTGAGTCATACCATTCTGTCCCACATTACTATCAACAACTAAGAACACCTTAATTTTTTCATCAAATTTTGCAGAAACCTTATAAACCTTATCAAGCTCTTTCATTAAATTGACTGAGTTGTGCAATCTGCCAGCTGTATCAATTATAATTTTATCATAATTATCCTTTAAACCTGAATTTATTGCATCATAGACTATTGAGGCAGGATCCCTAGTTGATTCGTTAGAAACAAATTTAACATCTAACTTTTTAGACCAAAGCCTAAGCTGTTCTATCGCAGCAGCTCTATATGTATCTGCACCAACAAGCATCGTTTTAAGTGATTTATTTTTATAGTAATTACAAATTTTAGCTGAAGTAGTAGTTTTACCTGTGCCATTTACTCCTATTACTAAAATTATTTTAGAATCATCAATATCTTGAGTTTGGTTACCAATCTTCTTTTTTAATAAGCTTAAAAATTTACTTTCCCAAGATTCTTTGCCACTCAAAGGTTTATTTTTAAATTCATCAATAACTTCAGAAATTAAATTATAACTTAAGTCAGATTGAAATAAAACAGATTCTAACTCTTCTAGCTCATCCTCGTTTAAATACTTTTTACCGTGAAATTTAGAAAAAGTATTAATGATATTTTTTCTAGTTTTTTGAAGTCCTGAAAAAGTTTTCTTTATAAAATTAAACATTATCTTCCTTCAGTAAAGAATAATACAGTAAAAAATATTTATAAGTTGCTAAAACAAAAAATACCCAACTAAAAATATAAAAAATAGTATTTAGTGTATTTAAGTAAATATATTCCTGATTAATAATATTAGGTATACGAACAGCCTCTAAAATCATGCTGATAGCAATAAAAAATAAAAACCACTTACCATACACATTGGCTTGAAAATATCTACCCTCTTTTCTTACAAAATAAATAGATATAATGGAAATTATTATATCTCTTACCAATAAAATTAAAAATAAAGATGAGTAGGTTGCGCCAAATTTTATTGATAAATAAACAACAAACACAAGAACACAAATTTTATCAGCAATAGGATCTAAAAATTTACCTAAATCAGTAACCGAATTAAATAGTCTAGCGAAGTAACCATCTAATATATCTGTAAGGGATATCAAAAAACACAAACCAAGAAACCAATAAACAACATAAATATTACTATTTTCATTTATAGATGATAAAAAATACCACAAAGGGACAGATAAACATACTCGAAGGAAAGTTAACAAATTAGCAATATTAATAATATTTTTCAATTAAATGACCCTTAATAAATTAAACTCTAAAACCGTGATAAGAGCTTCCTTTAAATCAGAGTCTTCAAAGATCTCAAGCTCTTGCCTTGCCTTGTTTGAAACTTCTAACAATGTAGATTCTGCATACTCAATTCCACCCTCATTAATAATAGTATTTTTAATTTTATTAAAATCATTTTTTCTTAGCATCAGTTTTAAATTAAGCTTAAATAGTCTTTTTTCTAAATTACTTTTCTTATCAAGAATATGTATCAATGGAAGCGTCAACATATTTTTCTTTAAATCATAACCAGAAGGTTTGCCTGTATTACCTATATTTCCCACAATATCAAATAAATCATCTTTTATTTGAAATGCTTGACCTAAAAGTTCACCAAACTGAGAAAGAGCATTAATTTTTGTTAAATCTGTTGTAACAGTTATAGCTCCGAGTTTACAAGATGCCGAAAAAAGAGAGGCTGTCTTATCGCTAATCATTTTAAAATATACTTCTTCATTAATATTTTTACTTAAAGCTTTTTCAATTTGCAATATCTCGCCTTGACTTAATCTTGATGCTAAATCTGCTAAAATTTTAACTGAATCCATAGAACCAATATCTGCCATATTAGTTAAAGCCTTTGAAAAAAGATAATCACCAACTAAAATACTTAATTTATTTTTCCATACCCTTCCAACCGATGGCCATCCTCTTCTTAAATTTGAGTCATCCACAACATCATCATGAACTAATGTCGCTACGTGCAAAATTTCTAACAACGATGCTACCTGATAACTTTTTAAATTTACATCTCCACAAATTTTTGCTGACAACAAAGATAACCTAGGTCTAAGTCTTTTACCCTTTCTCCGAACCAAATACTTTACTATACTATTAATTGTTTTAACTTCAGAATCTAATGAAGCATTAAAATACTTATCAAATTCTTCTAAATTTGATTCTATAGGTTTTGAAATTTTATTTAACATACTTTTCATGATTTAATCCTAAATATATAGCTCACAATTATGCCTAGCTCATACAATAGATAAAGAGGACCAGCTATTAATAATTGGCTTAGTGGATCTGGAGGGCTTAGTAATGCTCCAAAAACAAGAAACAAAACAAAAGCTATGGAACGCATCTGTTTTAAAAACTCATAATTTATTATTCTTAATTTAGTTAATATTAAGGAGATGATAGGTAACTGGTATATAAAACCACTTACTACAATTAACCAGAATGAATAAAAAATATAGTTCAACCTTTCAGGATTAAACTCAATTTTTGAATCAACCAAATTTATAAAAAAAGATATCGTAGATGGAAATAAATAAAAATATCCAAAAGCACAACCTGCAATAAAAAATATCACAGATAAAACAAAAACTATAGATAAGTATAATTTAGATATTTTTGGAATAGCTGGATAAATAAATTTTAAAATTTCAAATATAAAGTATGGAAAAGTAATAATTAAAGAAGTAAAAAGTGAAATAACAATCTTAACCATAAAAGGACTAGTAATCTTAATATCTTGCAATTTAAAATTTACTAAATCAAGTTTGTTGATTGGTTGCATAATAAAATCTTGAATAATATCAGAGTAAATAAACGAAAGAAACATGAAGATAAAAACTACTAAGAAAGCTCTTATTAGAGCCCATCTTAGCGCTTCTAAATGTTCTATAAATGTCATATCATTTTTGGGAATCATTTTTTTAAAAGTATATTTGCCATCTCATATGGAGACATTCTTTTATTGTATTCTAAGTTTAACTCTTTATTTATATAAATATCAATCTTATCAGACCAAAATTTATCAATTAAAAAACTACTGATAAAAGATTTTACAGTTTTAATGTATCGCTGATTCAGCTTACGAACTCCTGCTGTGGACATCTCAAGAAAATCTTTATGTTCCATAATAGACTGATACAACAAATCTACACCTTCAGAATTAGTGGCTATAGTTTTAATAATTTTAGGAGACCAATCAGAATCTTCATTTAATTCTAAGGTTTTATTAAGAGATGTATAAAGCCTATCTGCACCTTGTCTGTCAGACTTATTAATTGCATATAAATCCGCTATTTCCATTAAACCACCTTTCATCATCTGAATATCATCACCCGATTCTGGAACTAAAGTAACAACAACTGTGTCAACAGCTTCAATAACATCAATTTCTACCTGACCTACGCCAACTGTTTCAAAAATAATAACATCAAAATTACAGACATCAAAAATATCAGCAACCAATTTAGCTGATATAGCAAGACCTCCCTGAGACCCTCTAGTAGACATACTTCTAAAAAATGTATCTTTATTTTTAAAATCATTAACAAATCGAACTCTATCTCCTAAAATAGCCCCGCCATTAAAAGGACTACTAGGGTCAATAGCTATAACTGCTACAGATAATTTTTTTTTAAGCATTATTTTAATTAATTGATCTGTTAAAGTGCTTTTTCCTGAACCTGGAGGTCCAGTTATACCTACCCGATAAGCATTACCTGTATAAGGAAAAATAGATGAAAGAAATTCTAAATAAGAGTCTTCTTGATTTTCAACTAAAGATATGCACTTAGAAATAGTCCTGTTATCTCTCTTTTTTAGATTTTGTATTATATCTTCAGTCATTATTTACTAAAAATATTAAATAGACTTACCAAAAATTTGCTTAAAAAAGCTATAATCAGGAATAACTAATGTGTGGCCTACTTTTGAAATCATACTTTTATTTTCAAGTATTTTAAGAACACGAGAAACAGTCTCTCTAGATGTGCCAGCCATATTAGCAATATCTTGCTGAAATGGTAAATTTTGAATTGTAACTTTACCTTTCCTAATCACTCCCATATCTTCAGCTAAATTTAACAAAGAAACCCCAATTCTATGTTCAGCATCAGATAAAGATAAAGCTTCGATTTGTTGGTCTGATTTTCTTAATCTTTTTGCTAACTCGCACATAAGATTAAAAGAAATAGAAAAATTATTCTTTAATATCTCTAAAAAATCTTCTTTGTTAATTGCTAAAAGGTGACAATTTTCTTGCGCTAAGGCATTTGCAGATCTCGCTTCCCCATCTAAAATTGCTAATTCTCCAAATATTTCACCAGGACCTAACAAAGCTAATATAACCTCTTTACCCTCATCATTAACTCTAGTAATTTTAATAGTACCCGATTGTACAACAAAAACTAAATCACCATATTCTTCCTCTAAAATAATCATACTATTTTTAAGGTATTTTCTTGGTTTGAAAAACTTTTGCAAAGCATAACATTGTTCATCTGACAAGTCAGAAAATATATTTATAGAATTTATAATATTGTCTGTCATAATAAATTTTCTTTCTAAATTTTAATATAAGTTAAAATGAATAAGAGCATTAAACAATAAAATTAAAACTATTATTTGTTATTTTAAGAAGACATTCCATATATTTGGGTCCTGATTATCATTATTAAAATAAAGAGGAAAGAATGAGCGCAAAAGGAACCGTATTAAAAAGAGTTAGACAGTCTAAAAAAGCAAACGCTACAAATAAGCATTACAAATCAGTTGTTAAAACAGCAATCAAAAAAGCTTTAAATGAAAGTAGCAAAGAAAATGCAGTTAAAGCTGCCAGTTCAGCTTTCTCTTCTATAGATAAAGTAGCTTCTAAAGGTATTATACACAAAAATAAAGCCGCTAATCAAAAAGCTAAAATTTCAAAACATTTAAATAATATTAAATAATACTAATTAAAAAGTATTATTAATAAGGCTTTCTATAATTAGGCGCTTCTTTAGTAACATCCAAATCATGAGGATGGCTTTCAACTATACCTGAACTAGTAATTTTAATAAATTCAACTTTTTTAATAAAATCTTCTAAATTTTTTGCACCACAATATCCCATAGAAGAACGGATACCCCCAAGTAATTGATGAGTCAATTGAGATAAAGGTCCCTTAACTGGGACCATCCCTTCTATACCTTCAGGAACTAATTTTTTACTTTTAGTACCTTTTTGAAAATACCTATCACTACTTCCTGATGTCATTGCTGATATAGATCCCATACCTCTATAAGTTTTATAACTACGACCTTCCCATAAAATTATTTCTCCAGGGCTTTCGTCAGTCCCTGCAAAAATACTGCCTAACATTACAGCATTAGAACCTGCAGCCAATGATTTAGCTATATCTCCAGAATAACGCATTCCACCATCTGAAATAATAGGAATATTTCTTTTTTGAGCAATTTTATATGAATTTAATATAGATGATAATTGAGGAACTCCAACTCCAGCTATTATTCTAGTTGTACAACTAGAACCCGACCCAATACCTATTTTAACTGCATCTGCCCCAGAATCTATTAATGATTCAACAGCTTGAGGAGTAGCAACATTACCAACAATCAAATCTATATCTGAAAAATGTTTTTTAATATTTTTTGTCATATCCATAACAGATTTAGAATGACCATGAGCTGTATCAATAACTATTATATCAACATTATTATTAATTAACTCTGAAACCCTATCTATTGTATCAACATCAATCCCCACAGCAGCTCCAACTAATAATCTACCATGTTTATCTGTTGCTGCATCTGGAAAATTCTGTTTTTTTAGAATATCTTTAACTGTTATTAAACCAGTTAAATCACCATAATTATTAACAACTAATAATTTTTCTACTCTATTTGTTTGAAGCACTTCTTTTGCTTCTTCTAACGTTGTGCCTTCTTTAACTGTAATAAGGTTTTTATTGGTCATTCTATCAGAAACCTTTAAGCTTAAATTAGTCTCAAACCTAATATCTCTATTTGTAAGAATACCTTTTAATTTACCTTGATCAACTACAGGAACGCCTGAAATATGATATTTTGACATAATATTTAAAGCCTGTTCTAAACTTTTTGAGGAATTTATTGTTACCGGGTCAAGAATCATTCCACTTTCTGATCTTTTAACTTTATCAATTTCAGCAGACTGTTCAGCTATAGTTAAATTTTTATGTACAATACCAATACCACCTTCTCTTGCAAGAGCAACTGCCATTTTACTCTCTGTAACCGTATCCATAGCTGCACTCATTAAAGGGATATTAAGCTTAATGTTTTTTGTAATAGAAGTAGACAAATCAACTTCTCTAGGTAAAACCTCAGAATATTGAGGAACCATCAAAACATCATCAAATGTTAAATTTTCTTTAAAATCCATAATTACTCCTCATAAAGATTCCCTAATTTTTGTTCAATTTTATCTACTATTTCACAATTTTTAACTAATTTCTTCATCGTATTATGGTCTTCATATAGAGGCCTATCAATATCAAGAAATTCAATATATTTTCGAATAATATCCTTTGCTAATTTTACACCATCTCCAAATTTATGCTTTCTAAAATCTAAAGCCTGTGCAGCAGCCATTAATTCTATACCTAAAATACCATAAGCATTATCTAATATTTGATTATTTTTTAAAGCTGTGTTCATACCCATCGATACAAAATCTTCCTGATCTGCAGCTGCAGGTATAGACTGAATACTAGCAGGCGCTGATAGAATTCTTTGTTCTACAATCTGCATATCAGCTGTGTATTGACTCAACATTAAGCCAGAAAACATTCCTGCACCTTTAGTTAAAAAAGCTGGTAACCCATTACTAAGAGCTGGATTATTAAGTCTATTCATTCTTCTTTCAGATAAAACAGAAACCATAGTAACTGCAGCACCTAAATTATCTAAAGGTAAAGAAACAGGAGTCCCTTGAAAATTTGCCCCTGATAACTGTATACCTTTATCAACAAAGAAAATTGGATTGTCACCCACTCCATTTAATTCAATTTCCACCTGAGTTCTACAATATTCTATAGAATCAAGAACTGCCCCAATAACTTGAGGAGTAGAACGTAAAGAATAAGCGTCTTGTAGTTTAGTCTTAATTTTTTTATCTATTAAATCACCATTTGCTAAATTCTTTCTTAATGAGGAAGAAGATTTAATAGCACCAGAAAAGCCTCTAGCTTCATGAATCATGCGATTAAGAGGACCTGGATTTGCCAACAAAGCATCATATGACATTGCAGCTGCAATTTCAGCCTGTTTAATCCATTTTATTGTATCGTATATAAATAGAGCACTCATAGAAGTCAATAAATTTGAACCATTTATAACTGCTAGACCATCTCTAGCCTCTAAACCAGGAATAGCAATACCTGCTTTAGCCATAGCCTCTTTTCCATCAAAAAGCTCATCATTGTAATAAGCTTTACCTTCACCTAATAAAACAAGTGCAATCTGTGACATAGGAGCTAAATCTCCACATGCACCAACAGAACCTTTACTGCACACTTGAGGTGTAACACCCTTATTTAACATTTCTAATAATGTTTTAGTAATCACTAATCTGCAACCTGACATACCTTTAGCATGAACATTAATTCTACTTAACATAGCAGCTCTAATATGCTCTATAGGAGCTGGATCACCAATCCCAGCTGAATGATTATAAATTAAATACTTTTGGAAATCTTTAATTTGGTCTGGATTTAAAATAGTTTCAGAGAATTCACCAATACCAGTATTAATACCATACATTATTTCACCAGCATCAATTTTATCTTCAACTAATTTTCTGCATTCTTTAATTTTAGAAATTGATTCATTTGATAAAATTACTTTTTTACCATTCCTTGCCACGTCAACAAGTGTTTCAATACTTAAATTATAACCTGTAATCTTAATGCTCATAAAAATCCTAAAAATTTGGACTTAACTTATAAAAAAAAGGTGCTATTAACCTAAAAAATTATCTATCTCATTTATTATTTCTTTTATATCTAGATAGAATTCCGGATCTAGTGTTAATTCATCAAGTATAAACTTACCATACCTTGATTGAGATAATCTAGGATCTGTCATAATGCATACGCCACTATCTTTATCACTTCTAATTAATCTGCCAATTCCCTGTTTTAATTTCAACATTGCATTAGGAAGCTGTAAGTCATAAAAAGAATTGCCTCCTTCACTCTCTATTTTATTACTTAAATAATAATTATATGGATTGGATGGATTTACAAAAGGTATTCTAATTATAAATAAAACTTCTAGAAGACTTCCTCTTAAATCTACCCCTTCCCAAAAAGTAGCAGTTGCTATCAAGATGCTCTTATTAAATTTTTTATAATTATCTAATAGCTTTTTCTTTCCAAATTTAGAAGTTTGTGTAAAAATAGTGTTTTCATCTAAATTACAATTATTAATCAAATTATTTGATATTGCTCTAACCTGCTTATATGATGTACATAAAATCAACATCTTTTTTTGTAAAGATGTACTTACCATAGCAATCTGTTTGCTAACATCATTAATATAATTACTTGAATTAATATCAGTTGATTTATTATAAATATAAAATTTACTTTGATCTTCATAATAAAATGGCGAATCATATATCTTAGTTTTTAAATTATTAAAATCATCTTTTGAAAATCCAAATTTATTAAAAAAGAAATCAAATGAATTATTAATAGTAAAAGTTGCAGAACACATTAAAAAAGATGGATATATCTTATATAATTTTTGCATAATAAACTCCTTAATATCAGAATTAGATATATATACCTTAAAATTATGATTATGACCTCTTTTATATATAGAAATCCATTTAATATAGTTTGATTTATTTTTTGAAAATACTTCAGTGATATGCTTTAATTCTGAAATTTCATAAATAGCAAGCTGCAGCTGTATCAATTTATTATTACCATCTAAAACTGATTGTATTAAATCTTCTAATTTATTGATATCAGAATAAATGTCACTTAAGTCAAAACCATTTATTTTGAACTCTTCATTAGATAACAATAAATCATGTAGGCCATATTTTAAATTAAGATAGTCTTCTTCAAAATTATATTTAAATAGATTGAATACTTCTTGACTATTTTTTAGCAATGAAGATGAAACAGTATTCATCTCTTCTAAAACAGAAGGAACATCATATTTAATTGACTGTATTATTTTTTGTATTGAGTTTATAGATTTCATAAAACCAAAATCTGAGAAGCTAGATGTTAACTTATTTTGTATAGCATTAATTAAATTATGCCCCTCATCTATAACTAATACAGAGCCTTCAGGCAAAACAGAAGAATCTCCTGATATATCAGAACATAAAACTGAATGATTAATAATAATAATATCTGAAGTATCAATTTGATTAACTATCTTTTTATAATAATCATTTTGAGAAAAAAGTTCATATTTATTTATATCAAAATTTACACTATCTTCAAGCTTTGGATAGGTTAGTTTATTCCATAAACCGGCAATCCTTTCTCTATTAACACCATTACATTCTTCTATGTCACCAGTTGTTGTGAAATGAGACCAAACTATTAAAGTAATACATTCATAAATCTCTTTATCTTCCATAAAAATAAAATCTTTATCTAATAATCTTCTTAGATTAATTTTTGAAATATAATTATTTTTTCCTTTTAATATTATTGACTTTAGATTCAAATTTAATTTTTCTACAAGCATAGGTAAGTCCTTGTAAAACAATTGCTCTTGTAGCGTCTTAGTAAAAGTTGATATAATAAGTTTTTTATTATTCTCTTTAGCATATTTTAAACCAGATATTAAATATGATAATGATTTACCTAAACCAGCACCTGCTTCTGCAATCATTACAGACTGAGATTTAAAATTAGCATATATATCATTAGAAAAGATTTCTTGAACATCTCTTTTTGAATAATCTTCCCAAACTTCAGACAATTTACCATTAGCGCCAAACCAAGAACTTACATCATCAGAAAAATCATTAATCCCGTTAATAGTATTATCTAAAACATTATTTTTTAATATAATTGATTCTATAGGCTTATACTTCTCTGATGTATTTAATTTTAAATAATCATATATCTTTGAATATAAAAATTTATTATAAAGATTTTTTTTATGATTTAATTGATTAATTCTTTCATACACTAAAACAGGAATTGAAAGCATTTGCTTAATTAAGTTAATTAAAATTTTACCTGTATTAATAGCATCTGATTTAGCTCTGTGAGAGTTTTTAATATCTAAATCAAAAAATAATGATAAATACTCTAGATTAAATTTTTCAAGATTAAATAAAAAGGATCTAGATAACAAAAGAGTATCACAGGTGTTCTCAATATTGAGGTTTTTCTGATATTTATTTGTCATTCTATTTATAAAGCTTAAATCAAACTCTATGTTATGAGCCACTAAAATACCATTATCAATAAAAGATATAAATTCATCTAATACATCTTCAATTAAAGGCGCATCTAAAACCATTTGGTTACTGATACCAGTTAAATCTATAATTTGTTTTGGAATTTCATTTTTTGGCTTAATGAAAGTAGTAAAATCAGAATGATACTCACCATTAATAAATTTTACAGCTGAAATTTCAATAATTTCATCTTTATCAACATCAAGGCCAGTAGTTTCTAAATCAAAAGAAATAAATTCATTAAAACCAATATCATTTAATATATTTACAATATTCAACTAATCGTTTTCATCAATTGCAAACTTAGGAAAGTGAATACTAAACCTATGCCAATAGTAGTATTTTGAAAGATAAAAAATAATCAATTGAGCAACAAACAAAAATGGAAATAAAGTCCATGAAAGTAAAATATTTAATACTAGAATTGGATAAATAAATGATCGAATATAATCTTTATATTCAGATCTGAAAACTGTATATATTAAAAATGGAATAGTAATAATAGAAAAATGAGATGTGATTGGGTCAGTGCCTAAAAAATAATAAGAATAAAAAAATAATAAACTCATTAATAAAAGTGATGTAACAGCTATATTCCTTCTATCATTATAAATAAAAATTCTTTTTTCTTTTTCTCTTTTTGAAAAGTTATCATACGAAATAATTTCATTAATTAAAATAATAGGTAAAATAGCCAATACAAACAATGGAGTGTATTTAATAGCAAAAATATAACTATTTACATCAAAATAAAGCCAACCTGAAAGAAATAATACAAAATTACTAAATGTTGTAAAAAAACACTTAAAAATAAGCTGTTTATATGAATCTACTTTTAAGCAATGTTTATATAAAAATAAATTTAGGTAACAATAAAGAATAAGTAATCCTAAAGTAAAAAAGGAATATACACTAACAATTAATACGCCAATAAAAATACAAGTTACAGAACATATTTTAGCATATTTTATATTTATAAAATTTGGACAAACATATGTATACTCTATCTTTTTTTGATAATCATTTGAATCTGATAGAGGCCAATCTAATAAATAAGTAAGTTCATCTAATTGATTTTGAATATTAATACCACCTAATATAGAGAATAGGCCTACAAAAAATAAGATTTGATCAAAGTTTATATCAGTAGAAAAATAAACATAACTATTTATACCACTATAATATGCTGAACCCATCCCCCAACAAAAAATCATCAATAATATAAAAAAATTAGGTAGTTTAAAAATAAATAACCAATCCATGTTTGGAACAATCATTTTATGGACCTGATTTTCTTTAAAAAAAGTTTTAATCATTAGTTTTTTTTCTGTGATTATGTAAATTATTCAAATAATCTTGAGTCACTCCTTCTGTGACATATTTACCATCAAAGCATGAGGTATCAAAATTTTTAATCTCAGGATTTAGTAATTTAACAGAAGATACTAAATCTTTAATATCTTGATAAATTAATTTATCTGCACCAATTTCTTCAGATATTTCATCTATCGAACGATTATATGCAATTAATTCCTCAACAAAAGGCATGTCTATACCATAAACGTTCGGAAAAATAATTGGAGGTGAAGCACTAGCAAAAATCACTTTTTTTGCTCCAGCATCTCTAGCCATTTGAACAATTTGCTTACTTGTATTACCTCTTACAATTGAATCATCAATTAATAATACATTTTTCCCTTTAAAGACAGAAGAAATTGTATTTAATTTTTGTTTTACTGATTTTTTTCTAATTTTTTGACCTGGCATTATAAAGGTTCTTCCTATATACCTATTTTTAACAAAACCTTCTCTTAACTCTTTTTTTAATTCAATACTAATAGGTAAAGCACTATTTCTACTAGTATCAGGGATAGGAATAACCGTATCAATATCTCTTAATTCTTCTTCTGTTAATACTTTTTTTATTTTTTGAGCAAGAAATCTCCCCATAGATAATCTACTATTGTAAACATTTATATTATCCATAGTACTATCTGGGCGCGCTAAATATACATACTCAAAAATGCAGGGAGACGCTGAACGTGCTTTCTTATAAATATGCGAACTTTTGTTACCCTTAATATCTATAAAAATAGCTTCACCAGGTTTTAAATCATTAACATTTTTATCATATCCCAAACAGTCTAACGCTACACTCTCAGAAGCAAACATGTGATTCTTATCTTTTTTTTGTCCATATATCAAAGGTCTTATTCCATTAGGATCTCTAAATGCCAATATTCCATAACCTAGAATCATTATAATAACCGCATACGCACCATCAACTCTCTCATGAACTTCATCAACAGCTGAAAAGATATCAGAAATTTTCAAT
>JAAZYZ010000098.1 GCA_014239355.1 Fidelibacterota bacterium | reverse complement strand
CGTATCTGAACGCTAGTTTAATTATGGAAATGAATAATACAAGCATTAGGTTTATAAACAATTTCATATCCTTTATCCATCCAATATTTTGACCATTCAATATCTTCTAAACCTGATAAACTTTCATTAAAAGGATGGTCAATCCATAAATCTTTTCGAATCATTGAGTTAGCATTATTACAAAAGTATTTTGGACGTTTTTTCTGTAATTCTTCATTGCCAAATGAATAAGTAAAATCCATTATTTCAGAAAAATTAGAATTTTCTCCCCCAATTTGCTTTCCATAAGACAAAGCAACATTACTATTATTTGATTTATCATAATTAAAGGCACTTACTAACTCTTTTAACCAATTATTACTTTCTGGTTTTGTATGCGCAGAAACAATACAAACTAATTCACCGTTAGAATGTTTTATTCCATGATTAATTGCATAACCAAACGTAAAATCATCTTTTTCAATTAATAATAATTTATCAGAAAATTCTTTAGCAATTTTTTGAGTACCATCTTCCGAACCAGAATCAACAACAATTATTTCAAAATTTTTATATGATTGATTATTAATTAAATTAAAAAGATTTGGTAAGTAAGAAGCTTCATTTAAAGTTCTAATTATAATGCTAACTTTTGGAGTAATTACCATAATTAATTAAAAAGATTAATAATCTTATATTTTCCTTCAAATTTTCTTACAGCTTTTTCTTTAATTTCTTTTTGAAATACAACAGAAGAAATAACTATAGTTTCTATTGAAAAATTTTCAATATCGTCCACTGAAACTACTGGAAGACCTAAATAACTATTATTTTGCTTATTAATATCATCATCAATAACACATTCTAATTTTATACCAGCATTTTTAATAAAATTAAAAAATGATTTAGAAGTATCACTTGCACCATACAATGCTACATTTCCAATTATTTCTTTTTTTAACCGATCTATTTTACTCGAATAAAACTCACCTAAATTTTTCGATAAATTAATTAATCTTATTTGATAATCGATATAATGATTATTAAGAGAATATATACCATCTTTTGTTAACTTGAGAAAACCTTCATGTGAGATGATTAAACCTTCTTCTAATAAATTATTAATATGAACTTTAGAAATTGCTTCTAAGAGTTCATCGTCGTCTGATTCAATAGGAATACTTAATAATCCATTTTCATCAATTTTTTTTAATATAATAAATCGATAAAATTGGTTCGTATGTGTAAAATAAATTAGGTCATTTTTATTCATAATATTATTATTTCACTTTGTTGCATAATCTGAACTTTTTGTTTAGGGGCGATTTTCTGTAAGTAGTTTATAAAATGTGATGGAATTTCACTATTATAATCAAACATATCATAATGATTGGGAACTACATAATCAATATTTAGCTTTGAACAAATTTCTGCTAGTTCACGGCTATTAATATTACCAATTATACCATCTTTTTTTCTATACCAATCTCTACCATTAATTGGTGCAAAAAACATATTAAAATGATGTATTGATAAATTATCTATAACTTCATCATAAAGGATGCCATCTCCCCAAAAAAATAGTTTTATATCACCAATAGTAATCAAAAAAGATAAGCAGTCAGGATTCCCATTTTCATCAGCTTTATGATAATGTGCTGCGGCATATGGAGTTATTTGGAATTCACCAATATTAATTGACTTATGCCAATCAATAAATTTTAATTGATTTTTTGATAGATTAACTTGATTATTATTGTATGCAGTTTTAGAACAATACAATTTATAGTTTGGTTTAATATTCTCGAGTGTCCAAGGATCCATGTGATCATAATGAGCATGTGTGCAAAGTACTATATCAATAGAATTAATTTCCTCAGGTCTAATCATTGGCGCAAAATTTCTTTTCAT
>JAAZYZ010000097.1 GCA_014239355.1 Fidelibacterota bacterium | reverse complement strand
TCTGAATTTAAATATAGTGACCTTGGTATGATTTTGTTAATGGATATTGCAGAAAAAGTCACAGGTCGTACATTTTCTGAATTAGCACAAAGTTGGATATTTAATCCAATTAATATGCAAAATTCTTATTTTAATCCTCCAAACAGTATAGTCGATATAATTCCACCTACAGAAATAGATAATTTGTATAGAAAAAAAATTATCAAAGGTATTGTTCATGATGAGAATGCTTTTTTAATGGGTGGGGTTTCAGGTCATGCAGGCCTTTTTTCAAATAGTTATGATATAGCAAAATATGCACAGACTATGATTAATTTTGGTATTTACAATGGTTCAAGAGTATTTAGTAGCTATTCTATTAAGAAAACCATCAAAAAACAAAAAACACCTTATGGGTCAGATTATGCGTTGGGTTGGGATACTCCTTCACTAAGAGGAAATAGTTCAGCAGGTGATTTTTTTTCTAAAGGTTCATATGGTCATTTAGGATTTACAGGAACTTCTCTTTGGATAGATCCAAATCAAAAAATTATAATTATTTTATTGACAAATCGTACATATCCAACTAGAAATAAGCTAGGTATGTATAAGTTAAGAAGAGATTTTTACAATGAAATAATGAGTACGATTATCAATTAAGGGGAGATAAAATACATTATTTAGATATTATTATAATTTTAGCTTTTTTATCTTCTTTTATCATATATGGTTTAAGTCAATTTAAACATAGCTCTAGTAATCAAAATTATTTTCTTGGAGATAATACTATTTCTTGGAAAAAATCTATGTTTTCAATTGTAGCTACTGAGACTTCATTACTTACATTTATGAGTCTTCCTGGAATAGGCTTTAGAGGTGAAAATTTATTTTTTTTACAATTAGCTATGGGTTATATAATTGGTCGTTTTTTATCTGCTTATTTTTTACTTCCTATGTATTATAAATCAAATATAATTAGTATATATGAGCTAATTGGAAATCAATTTGGAACCTTTATTCAAAAAATAGCTTCGTTTATTTTTTTAATTACTAGATTATTAGCAGATGGTGTTAGATTTTTATTAACTGCAATTGTTATTCAACAAATTTTAGGAATTTCAATTGAATTATGTATTGTTATAATAGGTATTGCCACTTTGTTTTACTCTATTTTAGGTGGAGTAAAAACAATTATTAATATAGATGCTATTCAATTTTTTATTTATATCTTTGGCGGTATTTTTTCAATTTTATATATTTTATTTACTCTTGATTTAAATTTTTTTAACTCTCTAGTTACTTTCTTTAACCAAGATTTATTTAAATTTAATGTTGAAGGTTCAAGTTTTCTTTTTGATTCTTATTTTTTTATAAATGCTTTAATTGGTGGTATTTTACTTTCCTTCTGTTCTCATGGGGTTGATTATATGATGGTACAAAGAGCAATGTGTACTAAAAACTTGAATACAGCTCAAAAATCAATTATCGGAAGTGGTTTTTTAGTTTTTTTTCAATTTATAATGTTTTTATTTATTGGATACCTTTTAGCTAATTATTATTCTTTATCTGATATTAATTTTCAGAAAGATAGAGAATTTGCCTATTTTATCATTAATGACCTTCCGATTGGAATAAAAGGTTTATTAATTGCAGGTGTTTTATCGGCAGCTATGTCAACTTTAAGTTCATCAATAAATTCATTATCATCATCTAGCATTATTGATTTTAAGATTAATTTTGGACAAAAAACTAAATTTATAATTGGTCTTTTTTGGTCGTTTCTACTTGTTGGGGTAGCATTATTTTTTGATGAATCAAATGAGGCTTTAATTATTACGGGTATAAAGATTGCATCTTTTACTTACGGTATACTTCTTTCATTTTTTATATTAATAAAATTCAATATAAAATTTTCTAATCGCTCAATTATTATTGGTACATTTTTTGGTTTTTTATCAGTATTTATTGCTTCTTCGAATAGTATTGCATGGACTCTATTTATTTTTATTTGTGTAACAGTTAATATTGCATTGTCTTTTTTATCACATATTTTCGAAACTAAGATTTCTAAAAAGATGAGATATGGTATATTTTTTATTGGTTTACAAATTTTGTCAATATTTTTTGTTTCTAAATATATGTTTCCAGGTCCAACTAGTTATGGTATAGATATGTTTTTTAAAAACCATGTTAATCTTATTAATAATAAAAATGTGGGTATTCTTGCAATCAAATCTTCAGTTAATAAAGATGGAGAACATATTATTGATCTAATAAAAAAAGAGAATAATACTAATTTAATTAAAATATTTTCACCTGAGCATGGTTTTTACTCTGATGCTTCAAATGGAGAGACTGTTGGTGATTCATCTTACTTAGATATAGAAATTGTGAGTTTATATGGTAAAAATCGAAAACCATTAGATCGAGACATAGAGAACCTAGATATTTTAATAATTGATATTCAAGATATTGGTTCAACATATTATACGTATTTGAGTACAGTGACATATATGTTAGAAGCGGCAGCAAAGCATGATATTTCTGTTATTGTGTTAGATAGACCTAATCCTCTTGGTATGTTAGTATATGGTCCAATTAGAGAAAAATTTGGTTTTATCGGTATGCATCCAATTCCAATTAGGTATGGAATGACTATAGGTGAGTTAACTCTTATGATTAATGAAGAAGGTTGGTTGGGGGATGAATTAAAGGTTAAAGATTTAGAGGTTATAAAAATGAAAAAAATACCTAAAAAAAGTCAATTTTATAAATGGACACCAACTTCTCCCAATATACCTAATAAAGAAACTGCTTTTATATATAATGGAATGTGTTTATTTGAGGGTACAAATCTATCTGAAGGTAGAGGCACCTCAAATCCATTCAGAACTATTGGTGCTCCTTGGGTAGATTCTAATAGTTTAATGAATTATATAAAATACTTAAAAGAAACTAAATACGGTAATAAAGTGATTATAGAAGAATTAGAATTTATGCCAATTGCTAATAAAGGTGCAAAAAATCCAAAGTATCAAAATCAAATTTGCTATGGCATATTTATTGAATATTTAGATGAAAGTATAGAGCCTATAGACTTAGCAATTGACTTGTTAAGTTATTTCAATCATTATAATGAATTTTCATTTAAAAATTCATTTTTTGATACCTTGTATGGTAATTCAGATTTACGTTCATCTATCAATAATATTGATAATCTTGATAAAATAATTACAACTATTAAAAAAGATGTAATTAAATTTAAAGAGTTTAGAAAAGATTATTTAATATATAAGCAAAAACATAAACAATGAGCACAATAGATATATCTATAATAGTTATTTATCTTCTTTTAATATTTTCTGTAGGAATATTAATGCGTAAACGTGTTAATAATTTCTCAAGTTTTATGGTTGCTGGTCAAAATTTAAGTTTATCTTTAGGTGTGACTAGTATGTTAGGTACGGAGCTTGGGCTTATTACTGTAATGAATTTTTCAGAGTTAGGTGTTCGTCAATATTTTTCTGCATTTCATATTGGTTTATTTGGGTTTATTATTACTCTTTCAGTAGGGTTAAGTGGATTTGTTATTAGCAGATTAAGAGATATGAATGTTAAAAGTATTCCTGAGTTTTATGGTCAACGTTTTGGTTTAAAAGTTAGAATTATAGGAGCTATTTTATTAGTGCTTGGTGGAATATTGAATATGGGTATTTTTCTAAATATAGGTGCTCAATTTATTCAATCTATTTTTAATTTTTCTTCTGATGGAAATACATTAAAAATCATTATGATTGCCTTACTTGTTTTGGTACTTATATATACAATGCTAGGTGGTATGCTTTCTGTTATTGTAACAGATTATTTTCAATTTATTGTTTTATCGTTAGGATTAATATTTACCACATTCTATTCTATATATATTCTTGGTTGGAGCAATATTTTTGATACCATTGAAATTTTGGCTGCTAATGAAAAG
>JAAZYZ010000096.1 GCA_014239355.1 Fidelibacterota bacterium | reverse complement strand
TAATGTACCTTTTAAATCTAAACAAATTGATTCAGATCAAAAAAATCATAACATTATATTATCAAAAACAGCAAAAATTAATTCTAATCAAAAATTAAAAATATCGTGTGATGATGTAAAGTGTGCTCATGGATCTACAATTGGTAATTTAGATGAAGATGCTCTTTTTTATCTGCGTTCAAGAGGTATTGGTCTTAAAAAATCGAAACAAATATTATTAAATAGTTTTATGAATGAATTAATTGATGATTTATCTATAAATGAAATTAAAAATTATATCGATAATAGAATTGGTGATACACTTAAATGTTAAATACAGAATTAAATGAAATAAAAAATAATTTTTTATTATTTGATGCTCAATTAGATAAGTTTGAATATTTAATAGATATTGGCAAGTCTTGTAAGGGTATGAAAGATGAAAATAAAATTGAAAGAAATCAAATTATTGGTTGTGCATCTCAATCTTGGGTCATTTGTAATAAAAAAAACAATCAATTTTTTATTGATGTAGATTCAGAGGCTCATCTTGTAAGAGGTTTATTAAGTATTTTGCAAGTTGCTATTCAAGGGCTATCAAAAGAAGATATTATAGATTTAGATGGTGAAAAAATTTTAAATGAAATTGGGTTAGGAAATAGTATAACAAGTCAAAGAATGAATGGTTTTCTTAGTGCTTTAAGTACTATTAAGCAGTTAGTAAAACAATATGACTAAAATTGATAATGAATTAATAAAAGTATCCAGAGATTGTGATGCAATCTTAATTCCTGGAGGAGAAAAAGTAGTTTTAGTAGAAGGAACTCACGTTAGAATTACTCAAGCTTTAGGTGGAGATTACACTGTATATGTTAATGGAAATCTTTTAAAAGTTTCAGGTAAAGATTCTGATGCTATTGGAATTAAAAATGATGTTACTAAGGAAAATGTTTTAGAAAAAAATACTGAAGTTAATGAGGATCGTATTTGGGAAGTATTAAAAACATGCTATGACCCTGAGATTCCAGTTAATATTGTTGATCTTGGTTTAATTTATGATATGAAGTTAGACAAAGATATTGAGGGAATAACAATAAATATAAAAATGACTTTAACAGCCCCAGGCTGTGGTATGGGGCCAGTTATAGCTCAAGATGTTGAAGATAAATTAATGGATCTTGCAACTGTTAATCGCGTTATAGTTGATTTAGTATGGGAACCAGTCTGGAATCAAGCCATGATGACTGATGCAGCAAGACTAGAATTAGGAATGTTATAGGATTATGAATATTAGAAAACAGTTTCCTATTTATAAAGAATTCCAAAATAAAAATTTTGTTTATTTAGATAGTGCATCAACCACACTAAAACATGAATCTGTTATATCAAAATTAAAAGAGTATAATTCTGAATATTCTGCTAACATTCATCGGTCAGTTTATCCAATCGCAGAAAAAGCAACATATGAATTTGAAGAATCTAGATGTAAAGTTGCAAATTTCATAAATTCAAAATCAGAAGAGATTATATTTACTAAAAGTGCAACGGAGTCTATTAATTTAGTTGCTTATAGTTGGGGGTTGTCTAATTTAAAAAAAGATGATGTAATCCTTATTTCTAAAATGGAGCATCATAGTAATATGGTTCCTTGGCAATTTGTTGCTAAAAAAACAGGATGTATATTAAAATACATTCCTTTATTAGATGATGGTACATTAGATTTAGAATCTTTTGAATCTTTATTATCAAGTAATGTTAAATTAATATCTTTAATTCATCAATCTAATGTTTTGGGTATAGTTAATCCTATTGAGGATATAATCAAAAAAGCTCATCAAAATGAGACATTAGTTATGGTTGATGCTGCACAAAGTATATCTCATATTGAAATTGATGTAGAAAAAATAGATTGTGATTTTTTAGTATTTTCAGGTCATAAAATGTTTGCTTCAACAGGAGTGGGGGTTTTGTATGGAAAATATGAATTATTAGATCAAATGGATCCTTTTTTGTATGGAGGGCAAATGATTGATAAGGTAGATGAACAAAATTCTACTTGGAACAAATTGCCTTTAAAATTTGAAGCAGGTACTCCAAATATAGGTGAAGTAATTTCTTTAGGTGCAAGTATCGACTTTATTGAGTCTATTGGTTTTTCTGAAATGAATGAACATCTTAATTCCATTACAAATGCTTATTTAGAATTATTAAATACATTTAAAGATATCACTATATATGGTCAGACTGAAAATAGAGGGCCAGTTATTAGTTTTAATATAAAAAATATTCATGCATATGATTTTTGTCAAATTATGGGTCAACATAATGTATCATTAAGATCAGGTAACCATTGTGCTCAACCTCTTTTACAAGAGTTTGGTACAAATTCTACCAATAGAATCAGTTTTCAAATTTACAATACTATAGATGAGTTGAATTATTTTAATGATAAGCTGAAACAAACTATTGCTTTATTGAGTTAGATTTAGCTCCAATCACAATTGAACAAATTCCAAAAGTTAAATCTTTACTATAAATCTTTTCAAAATCAAAATTTTCTAATTTTTCTGAAAGTTCGGTTTTACTAAAAAAGTTATTAACTGATTCTGGTAAATAATCAAATAATTTCTCTCCTGTAAGTAATTTTCCTATAATTGGAATAATTCTATTGAAATAAAATGAGAACAAACTTTGAAATAAGCTATTTTTGGGTCTGCAGAACTCTAAGATTGCTAGTGTTCCATTAGGTTTTAAGACTCTATTAATTTCTTTTAATGCTTCTTCATAATTATTAAAATTTCTCATCCCAAATGATATAGTAACAATATCAATGCTATTACTGTCAAATGGAAGCTTTTCAGCATACCCATGTATATACTTAACATTACTGATTTTTCTCTTTTTTGACTTATTTTTGGCCATCTCAAGCATATTTTGAGAACAATCAAAGCCAATTCCATTTATAGAATCATATTTTTTGCATATTTGTATAATGACATCACCTGTTCCTGTTGCAACATCTAAAATATTAAGATTATTTTTAAGATTTAGTTTATTTATAAATCTACTACGCCAATATTGATCAATAAAAAAAGTGGTTAAGCGATTAAAAAAATCATATTTAAAAGAAATTTTATCAAACATGTTTTCAACAAATTTCTTTTTATTTTTTCCTGTATGTATGTATTTGTTATCCATAGATTGAAAATATATAAATTTTATTAAAATAATTGATATAAATTTA
>JAAZYZ010000095.1 GCA_014239355.1 Fidelibacterota bacterium | reverse complement strand
ATTAAAAAATAGAAAATTAAAATATGGATTAGCATCAATTTGCATTGGTGGAGGTGAGGCTTCTGCAATGATTATTGAAAATTATGATTTATAAGGATTGGTTATGAAACAAGATTTTAAAATCGCAATAATTGGCTCAGGTACTATGGGTAATGGAATAGCTCATGTATCAGCTCAATCAGGATTTCAAACTATATTAGTTGATTTAAATAAGGAACAATTAAATAGTGCAGCTTCAGTTATAAGCTCTAATTTAGATAGGCAAATAAAGAAAAATATTATTTCATCAATTGAAAAAGAAAATACAATTAATAATATAATTCTAACAACTAATATAAATGATTGTAAAGATACTGATTTAGTAATAGAAGCAATACCTGAAAAATTTGATTTAAAAGTTTCCTTGTTTAAAGAATTAGATTCTATATGTAAAAAAGATACAATTTTTGCTAGTAACACATCATCAATTTCAATATCAGATTTAGGTAATCAAACAAATAGACCTAATCAGATAATAGGAATGCATTTTATGAATCCAGTACCAATTATGAAATTAGTCGAAGTAATAAATACAATTCATACTTCTATTGTTACAACTAATCAAATCATTGAATTAGCAAAAATAATGGGAAAAATACCAGTCCAGTGTAATGATTATCCAGGATTTGTATCTAATAGAATCTTAATGCCAATGATTAATGAGGCAATATTTTGTTTAGAACAAAATGTAGCAGAAAAAGAGGCTATTGATGAAATTATGAAATTAGGTATGTCACATCCTATGGGCCCTTTACAATTAGCTGACTTTATAGGTTTAGATGTTTGTCTTGATATTATGGAAGTTCTATCGATTGGTTTAAATGATTCAAAGTATAGGCCATGTACTCTTTTAAAAACAATGGTTAGCAGTGGTTTATTAGGAAAAAAAACGGGAAAAGGGTTTTATACATATGATTAATTTTAATTTATCGGAAGAACAAGTTCTTATACAAAAAACAGCTAGAGAATTTGCAGTAAATGAATTACTTCAGGGTTCAATTGAAAGAGATGAAAAAAAACAATGGCCTAAAGAACAAATAAAGAAAATGGCTGAACTAGGATTTTTAGGTATGATGGCAAACGAAAAATGGAATGGTGGAGGTATGGATACAATCTCTTATGCAATTGCTATGGAGGAAATTTCAGCTGTAGATGCATCTGCTGCTGTGGTAATGTCTGTCAATAATTCTTTAGTATGTTATTTGATAGAGCATTTTGGTAATGATTTTCAAAAAGAAAAGTATTTAACAAAATTAGCTTGTGGAGAAAATTTAGGAGCTTTTTCATTATCTGAACCTCAATCAGGTTCAGATGCTTCAAACATGATAACTAAAGCATCAAAAGATGGTAATTATTATATAATAAATGGAATTAAAAATTGGGTTACTAATGGTATTAATTCAGATTTAGTTTTAGTGTTTGCTATGACAGATAAAGGAATTTCATGTTTTATTCTTGAAAAAGGATTTGATGGTTTTGAGTGTGGAAAACCTGAGGATAAATTAGGAATAAGATCTTCAGATACATGTGAGCTTTACTTTGATAATGTTAAGGTTCCTAAGGAAAATTTAATTGGAGAAGAAGGTGCTGGTTTTAAGATAGCTTTAGCTACTTTAGATGGAGGTAGAATTGGGATTGCTTCTCAAGCCTTAGGGATAGCAACATCTTCTTTAAATCACTCTATTAGTTACTCTAAAGAGCGACATCAATTTGGGAAGCCCATCGCTTTAAATCAAGGAATCCAATTTAAGATTGCAGATATGGCCATGGAAATTGAAGCAGCTAGATTATTAATATGGAAAGCAGCATGGGCCAAAGATAACCATCAAAATTTTGGAGTTCTTGCTTCTATGGCTAAAGTATATGCTTCTGAGGTCGCAATGAAAGCATCTACACAATGTGTACAAATACATGGAGGTTATGGTTATATAAAAGAAACTGGTGTTGAGAGATTAATGCGAGATGCAAAAATTACTCAGATATATGAAGGTACATCAGAAATACAAAGGGTAGTTATTGCACGCTCTTTACTATAGAAATGGAGAATTTTATGGATATATTTAAAGAATTAAATACAAGAGGACATGAGCAGATTGCATTTTTCAATGACAGTCATTCAGGACTAAAAGGTATTGTTGCAATTCATAATACAACTTTGGGGCCTGCTCTTGGTGGCTGTAGAATGTGGAAATATAAAACTGAACAAGAAGCGATAATAGATGTTCTTAGATTATCAAAAGGGATGACATATAAAGCCTCAATTGCTGGATTAAATTTGGGTGGTGGAAAAGCTGTGATAATTGGAGATTCTAAAAAAGATAAAACAGAAAAACTGTTTAGATCATTTGGTAGGTTTGTTGAAGGATTAGGAGGAAGATATATTACTGCAGAAGATGTTGGGACAAATATTCATGATATGGAAAATGTGAAAATTGAAACAAGTTATGTAACTGGGATAGCTAAATCATTAGGAGGTAGCGGAGATCCTTCTCCTGTAACTGCATTCGGTGTTTTTATGGGTATGAAAGCTAGTGTAAAAGAAAAATTTAATAAAAACTCTTTAGAAGGTTTAAAAATTTCAGTTCAAGGCCTTGGGCATGTAGGTACACATTTAGTTGATTATTTAACAAAAGATGGAGCTAAAGTCTATGTTACAGATATTGATAAAAATAGGGTAGATTTTATTGTCGACAAGTATAAATGTATAGCTATTGAACCAGATAATATTTTAAATCAAAAAGTTGATATATATGCACCATGCGCTTTAGGAGCTACTGTTAATAAATTAAGTATACCTAAGTTAAAGTGTCAAATTATTGCAGGTGCAGCAAATAATGTTTTAAAAACCCCATTATTAGATAGTGAATTATTAGTAAAACAAAACATATTATATGCTCCTGATTATGTTATTAATGCTGGAGGTTTAATAAATGTGGCCAATGAATTAGAAGGTTACAATAAAGAAAAGGCTTTTAATCAAGCAGAAAAAATATATGAAACATTAATGGGTGTCTTTAGAAGAGCAAAGAAAGAATCTATTACTACTAATAAAGCTGCAGCCTTAGAGGCTGAAGATAGAATTAAAAAGATTTCTACTTTAAAATCTTTTTACTTGCCTTATAAAAAAACTTTTAAAATTAGAAATGATTAAGATATTAAAAATATGAGTCAATTTGATAAAATGAATAGAGTTCAAAAGAGGATATCAAGATCTTTATCTTTACAGATTTATTATGCATGGATTATGTCTCAGACACATCCTAAAGAACTTTTAGTTCATATGAAATATTTATTAGAGGATAAACAAATTAATGATAATTTTTATATAAATGGATCTCCAATTGATAACAATGAATCTATTTTAGATGATGATATTATTGAATATGCTTATAGATTAATAGAGTCTACTATAAATCAGGCAGATAAAATTGATAAATTTATTAGTCAAAAATTAAAAAATTGGGATTTAAAGAGGATTGCACTGATTGATAAATTAATTTTACGATTAGCACTTACTGAGATGTTCTTTTTTGATGAAATTCCTAATAAAGTATCAATTGTAGAAGGGGTTGAAATTGCAAAAATTTATGGAAATGATGAGAGTAGTGCATTTATTAATGGTGTATTAGACTCGCTTTATAATGATTTAGAAAATAATAAAATAGAAATTTAAATATGTCAATCTTTAATAAAGTTATAACAAAAGTTTTTGGTAAAAAATCAGATAAAGATTTAAAAAAAGTATCACCAATTGTTGATGAAATTAATAGTGAATATGAAAAATTAAATCAATTAAATGATCAAGAATTAAGAGATAAGTTTAATAATATAAAATTAAACCTTCAAAGTTCTATTCAGAAAAAAACAATAGATTTAGAAAAACAAAATGATTCTAATATAGATATTGAAAAAAATATTACGGAATTTGAAACAGAATATCTCAATAGTCATATGGTTGAAGTTTTTTCAATTGTTAAAGATGTTGCAAGGCGTTTAAGTGATACTAAATTTAAAGTTATGGATACTGATATGGTATGGAATATGATTCCTTATGATGTTCAGTTAGTTGGAGGAGTAGTATTACATCAAGGTAAAATTGCTGAGATGAAAACAGGAGAAGGAAAAACACTTGTATCGACATTACCAATAGTACTTAATGCGATTACTAATAGAGGTGTTCATGTAGTTACTGTAAATGATTATTTAGCACAGAGAGATAGCGAATGGATGGGGGTTCTTTATAACTATTTAGGGCTATCAGTTGGATGTTTGTTAGACAGAATGCATCCAGATATTAGAAAAGAAGCATATAATAAAGATATCACATATGGTACTAACAGCCAATTTGGTTTTGATTATTTACGAGATAACATGGTATCATCAATTGAGCAAAAGGTTCAAAGAAAACATTTTTATGCTATTGTTGATGAAGTTGATTCAGTATTGGTTGATGAAGCTAGAACACCTTTAATTATTTCTGGATCAGTTGACACCCCGATAAATCCAGAATATAGTACATGGCGGAATAAAATTGAATCACTAGTTAGAACCCAAAACAAAATGGTTAGTGAATTAGTTTCTGAGGCAGAAGAGTTACTTGAAAAAAACAAGCAAAAAGCAGGTATAAAATTATTAATTGCTTCTAAGGGAGCTCCAAAGAATAAAAAATTGATGCAAATTTTTCAGGAGACTGGAATTAAAAGATTAGTGCATGATACAGAAAGTGAGTATATCAGAGAAAAGAAAATAGCTGATATTGAAGAACAATTATATTTTGTTATTGATGAGAATTCAAAAGTGACTGATTTATCAGAAAAAGGAAGGGAGTATCTTTCATCATCAAACCCTGAATATTTTATAATCCCTGATCTTGGAGATATTTATTATGATATTGAAAAAACTAAAGGAATCACTGAGAATGCAATTATCACAAAAAAACAAGAGGCTCAAGAGTTACATGGGGAAAGAAGTGAAAGAATTCATATTATCAATAAATTACTACAAGCATTTTGTTTATATGAAAAAGATATTGAATATATTGTACAACAAGGAAAAGTACAAATTGTTGATGAGCATACCGGAAGAGTCTTGCATGGTAGAAGATATTCAGATGGTTTGCATGAAGCAATTGAAATTAAAGAAAATGTTGTAGTAGGGAGAGAAAGTCAAACTCATGCAACAATTACAATACAAAATTATTTTAGAATGTATAAAAAATTATCGGGTATGACAGGTACTGCAATGACAGAAGCTCAAGAATTTATGGAAATTTACAAATTGGATGTTATTGAAATTCCAACAAATATACCAATACAAAGGCAAGACCAAAATGATTATATTTTTAGATCTAAAAAAGAAAAATATGATGCTATTGTTAAAAAGGTAAATAATTTATGCCAAGAAGGTCAGCCTGTACTTGTAGGAACAACATCAGTAGAAGAGTCAGAAATATTATCAAAAATGTTAAAAAACTCTAAAATTGCTCATAATGTTTTAAATGCAAAACAACACCAACGAGAAGCTGATATAGTATCCCGAGCTGGGCAAAAAGGTGCAATTACTATTGCAACAAACATGGCTGGTAGAGGAACTGATATAAAACTTGGAGAAGGAGTAAAGGAATTAGGGGGATTATTTATTCTTGGTACAGGTCGACATGAATCTAGACGGATTGATTTACAGCTACGAGGACGTTCTGGTAGACAAGGTGATGCTGGAGAAACAATTTTTTATCTTAGTTTAGAAGATGATTTAATGAGAATTTTTGGATCAGACAGGATAGCAAATGTTATGGATAAATTAGGAATTGAAGAAGGTGAAGTCATTACACACTCAATGGTTACTAAATCTGTTCAAAGAGCTCAACAAAAATTAGAAACAAGAAATTTTAGTATTAGAAAGCATGTACTTGAATATGATATGGTAATGAATAGACAACGAGAAATTATTTATGGAAGAAGGAATTATTTTTTAGATGAATCTGAAATTATGGATGAAATTAATCAAATTATGGATGAATTTATTGATGATTGTATTTCTAATTTTGGAAACAATTCTAATTCTGTTAATACTTGGGATATTGAAGGTTTAAGTAATGAACTATTAGAATCATTATCTATTAATATTAGTAATGAAATTGAAAACATTTCAAATTCAAAATCAATAAAAAAAATGATTAAACAACATATGCTCGAAATTATTAATTATAAGCAAAATGATATTGGAGATACAATATTTAATAATTTCATAAAGTTTGTGTCATTAAGAGAAATAGATAAAAAATGGAAAGAGCATTTAAATGCTATGGATCAAATGAGAGAAGGAATTAATTTACGTGCGTATGGGCAAAAAAATCCTTTAATTGAATATAAAAAAGAAGGTTATATTTTATTTGAAGAAATGATGTTTTCTATTAATAAAGAAATTTTAAAGACTTTATTTAGAACAAATCTTACTAAAGTTGATGAATCTAAGATTATTATTGATAGTAGTATTCCTAAAAATATACAATTATCACATAATAAATTTTCTGGTATTCCTCAAATGCAGAAACAAATGCCAAATAAGCCTACACAAAATATTCAACCAACCAATATTCAATCAAATATACAGAAAAAGTATGGAAGAAATGATAAGGTTACAATTTCAAATGGAACAGAGACTAAAATAATAAAATTTAAAAAAGCAGAAAATTTATTAAATCAAGGTTGGAGTATAATTGAATAAAAAAAATAAAAAATTTAATACAAAAGCAATTCATATAGGGCAAGCCCCCGAAAAGTTATATGGAGCAGTTTCATTACCAATTTATTTAACATCAACTTTTAAACAAAAGGAGTTTGGTGAATATGAATATGACTATTCTAGAGCAGGAAACCCAACTAGAACAAATTTAGAAAATAATATTGCTTCTCTTGAAGAGGGGAAAGAGGGAATTTCATTTAGTTCTGGTATGGGAGCAATTTCAGCTGTAATTCATTTACTTTCTGCTGGTGATGAGATTATTTTTACTAGGAATGTATACGGTGGTACTTATAGAATAATGGAAAAAATTTATAAAAATTTTTCTATTAAACCTCACTGGATTGATACAACAGATATAGGTGCTATAAAAAACGCAATAAACAAAAATACAAAAATGGTATATATAGAGACCCCAACAAATCCAATGATGGAAATTTGTGATATTAAAGAAATTTCAAAGATATGTAAAAAAGAAAAATGTATTTTAGTTACCGATAATACATTTATGTCTCCATATAATCAAAGACCTTTAACTTTAGGTGCTGATATTGTAATGCATAGCATTACTAAGTATTTGAATGGTCATAGTGATGTGATAGGAGGAATTTTAGTTTCTAAAAATAAGGATTTAATAGATAAATTACGTTTTATTCAAATGTCTGTTGGTTCTGTTCCATCTCCATTTGATTGTTGGATTGTTCAACGTTCATTAAAAACTCTACATGTTAGAATGGAACGTCATAATTATAATGCATATGAAATTTCAAAATTTTTAAAAAAATCAAATAAAATAAAATCAATTTATTATCCAGGTCTTAAAGATCATCCTAATCATGAAGTAGCTAAAAAACAACAACTAGACCCAAACAATGAAGCTGTGTTTGGTGGGATGATTAGTATTGATTTAGGTTCACTCTTAAAAGCTAAAAAATTTGTAAAGAATCTACATATATTTACATTAGCTGAGAGTTTAGGTGGAGTTGAAAGTTTAATTTGTCACCCTGCATCTATGACGCATGCTTCAATACCACCCAAGGTAAGACATAATCTTGGAATAACTGATGGTTTAGTAAGACTATCTATTGGTATTGAAGATATAAATGATTTAGTTAAAGATTTACAAGAAGGGCTTAACAAAATATAATATTTATTTTTTTACTTTAATTCTCTCAAGATATTCTTGTATAGTTTCTGATGGTCGTTCTTTATTTTTCCTGTTATTCCGTTTATTTTTATATTGTTTTTTATCAGTTAAGCATTCCTTTTTAACTTCTTTTGGTTCCTTAATCCCATTAAAACTTCCATCATTATTGGTTAATATGTATGGAGAAGATTGGCTAACTTTCCATATTTTAATAGAGTCAATTTTTTGTCCATTTAAATTATGCTTCAAATAATTATTGTTGGGGTTCATTATCCAATGTTTAAATGTATTTTTTCCATCATATGTTGCATCAAATTTTCTAAAATTTTCAAAATACTTACGCCATAATTGACTCTTATTATTCATTATAATTTTAAAATCAGTACTATTTAAAACTGGCTCTTCCCCAGTAAATGGATTTATAGTAGTTCCATCACTTAAAAAGGCTTCCACAATTATAAGATTATCTTTTGATAAGACGTTCGGAGAAAACATTTTCCACATTTGTATCATTCTAGGTATACGAGATACTTTTTCTAATAATTTATTATCTGACCAATTAAAATAGTTTCCAGTTTTATTTAAAGCATTTTTTTTAACATTTCTTTTTACTTTCTTAGTTTCTATTAATTTATTTCTAGTAAGAAATGATTGAACCCCAGGATTTTCTATCAAAGCTGAATTAAATGCAGCACTTAACATAATAATTAATATTATCGGATTTATAATATTGAATAGTTTCTTAGTATAATTTTTAATTCCATTTATTGGTATCATTTTCGATAAAGCTTTATGATTTTCATCTAAACTATTTTCAATAGAAGGTAGGTTACAAGCAGGTAGACCAAACAACAGGCTAATCCTAGTTCTATTTTTAGCAATTCTATCATAAATAAAACCAAATATTTCAGATATATAAGGGATGAAAAATATCCAAGATAGCATAAAGCCTAAAGGTAAAAGAGATAATACTTTTCCAAAGGCTTGATGTCTAATCCATAATTGATTTGTTCTTGGATTATACAATATAACTGTTTCATTTGCTAAACTTTCAAATTCTTTAGGTTTGATGGTACTATTACTATAACCGTGATCAAAAATAATTCTATTAAAGACATCTAGCCTTTTTATAATTCTAATAGTATAATGGCAAAAACCACAATCAGAATCATACAGTAAAATAAATTGTTTCTCACTATATTTTTTGTTTAAGTATAGTTTAACCCAATCAAAAATCCTCTGATCTATAAGTAAAGCAAATGAAGTAATCATATTTTGGGAAAATAGACCTATATTCATTGTTAATCTAATCATAAGATGAAATATTGTTAATGAAATAATAGCAAATAATTTTAAAAAGTGCCTATAAAAAGGAATAAATAATAATAAAACAACAGAATATTCTAAATATAAAGCTGAATAGGTTAAAAATTTTGAAATGGGATAGGTTATATAATCTCTAACATAATAACCAACCGGAGTAATAAAACCATCAAGTTGTAACATCTTATAAAATGCTTTTCCCTTAGTCCAATCGTAGCCATGTTTATCAAGCGCAGTAAAGAAATAAATAGCTGATATTTGAAATAACATAGCAAAATATGCAATTGAATAAATTTGTTTTGAAGGATTAAATCCTAATTTATAGTCATTTAGTTCTTCTAGACTATTTTCTTTATAATTCTTTAAACTTTTAATTAAAGAATCAATACTAATTGATTGTCCAAGAGGAAGGAAGAAAGTCCAAACAAGTATACAGTTTAAAAACATATCACCGGAATTTCCAACTTTTGTAACTGCTACATGGATACTGATTATAATGGTGCCTACTATAAAATGTGATAATTTAGTTCTATATCCAATTAGTAATAAAATTGAAAATAATATACCTAAAATAAAGACTATGTGTACTATAGTTGAGTCATTTCCAATGTATTTAAATATAGTAAAGGATGTAGTTTTGGCATATTGGCTTTTAATTCCTAAGTCACTATAAAAAATGTCAATATAATTCCAGCGTCTTGCAATATCCCAAAAACAAAGCCAACCAAGTAGAATTCTATAAATACCTAAAGCTCTAGAGTCTACTTTAAACCAAGTATTTATAATTGTTTTTAACATTAGAAATTCCAATTTTTAATTGTATCTTGAATTCCTTTAAGAATAAATTCAATTGATATAACCATAAGGATTAGTCCCATTATTCTTTGCATTATTCTTAATCCTGATTTACCAAAATAATTAGATAATATTTTTGAGATTTTAAATATTATAAATGTAGCTAATAAAACAATTGAAAGTGATAGGAATACAGTTATTTTATCTAAATAATTTTGTGCTTCTGATGATAAAATCATAATGGAAGCAATTGATCCGGGGCCCGCAATTAATGGGATTCCTAAAGGAGTATAGGCTACTTCATCTTTCCCTTCTGCTTCTTCCATTTCGGCAGGAGTAGTTCTAGTTCTAGATCGTTTTGATTCGACCATATCTAAACTAATTTTAAATAAGAGTATACCTCCTGCAATTCTAAATGCATGGATAGTAATACCATAAAATGAAAATATTAAATCACCGATTAATGCAAAAGCAATTAATACTACAAATGAAAAAAGTACAGATTTTAATGCAATTTTCTTTCTTTCTGTCTGTGTATAATTTTCAGTAATTGAAATAAAAATAGGAATATTACCAATTGGATTAATTAGAGCGAATAAAGAAGACAGGCATAAAATAAAAAATTCTAAATCTACATTAATGTTCATTTACATTCTTTCTTTTGCTATAATGCCTAAAACATTCATACCGTTACGAAATACAACCCTTAAAGAATCTACTAAGAATAATCTAGAATGTGTAATTTTTTTATTTTCTGTTATTATTCTACATTTAGAATAATATTTATGAAATTTTGAAGCTAGCTCTTCTAGATAATTTGATATTATTTGAGGATCAAGTTTTTCATATGATTTTTTGATAATATTTGGAAAATTAATCATAGAATTCATTAAATCATTTTCTATTTCTTCATTTAAAAGATTTAAATTTTTATTATCATCAATTTCATGATTTAAATCTGATGCTTTTCGTAAAATTGTACAGATTCTTGCATGTGCATATTGAAGATAGAATATAGGGTTAGCATCAGATTGATCTTTTGCTATTTCTAACTCAAAATTTAAATGAGAATTAATATTTCTCATAATAAAGAAATATCTTACGACTTCAGGCCCAACTTCATCACATAGTTCTTGTAAAGTAGTAAAGTTTGCTTTTCTAGTAGACATTTTAATTGGTTTGTTATTTTCTGTAATAGTTACAAATTGATGTATTAAAACCTCAATTTTACTACTATCATATTCAAGTTGATTCATAGCCTCTATAATATCTGGGTAAGCATCCATATGGTCTGCTCCAAAAACATCAATAATCTTATCATAATTTCTTTCAAATTTAGTTCTATGATAAGCCATGTCTGGTAATCTATATGTGGGCTCTCCAGAACTTTTAATTAGCACTCTATCAACAGGTCTATTAACCTTAGTACCAGCAAACCATGTAGCATTATCCTTTTTGTAGATTAAGCCTTTTTTATCTAAATCTTCTATAGTTTGGTCAATATTTTTATTTTTATATAGATCATCTTCATTAAAATAATTATCAAAATTAATTTTAAGAGTATTCAGTGTATTTTTAATGTTATCAAAAATTTTTTGCTCTGCATAATTTTTAAAAACATCAACATTTTTTTCATTTATATATTTATTATCAAATTCTTTTTGAAATAATATTGCAATATCATTAATGTACTCTCCTTGGTAACCTTCATCTGGAAATTTAGTTTTTATACCACAATTATTCAGGTACCTAGCTTGAACAGATTTTCCTAATATACGCATTTGTCTTCCAGCATTATTAAAATAATACTCTCTATCTACTGAATAACCATTCCATTCTAAAATTCTGGATACCGTATCACCCACTATAGCACCTCTTCCATGAGCAACGGTAAGGGGACCCGTTGGGTTAGCGCTTACAAATTCAACAATTACCTTTTGACTTTTCCCTTGATTGTTTTTTCCAAAATCATTATTCTGATTTTTGATTTCTTTAATCAAATTTAAAATAATGTTTTTATTCATTTTTACATTAATAAATCCCGGACCTGCAACTTTAATGTTTTCATAATGTTCAGAAAAATTTGATTCTAAAATTTTAATTATAATTTGTGCTAATTCAATAGGGTTTTTTTGTAAACTTTTCGCTAATAGCATTGCTACATTAGTAGTTAGATCTCCATGGGAAATTTTTTTAGGTACTTGAACATTAATATCTATATTTGGATATTTTAATTCCTTTAAAATAGTTTGAATATGATTTTTAAATAGGTTATTCATCAATTTTCTCTATTTTAGCATCGCCCCATAATCGTTCAAATTGATAATAGTCTCTTGTTTCTTTGTTGAATATGTGTATTACAACATTAAAATAATCCATAGCTACCCATTCTAATGTTTTGGTATCTTCTAAATTATTAGGTCTTAGGCCATTTGCCCTCATGTTCTTATAAATATGGTTCATTACAGCTTTTGTTTGAGGGGTAGATTCAGATGTGCACAAGATAAAGTAATCTGTTAGTGATGTTAATTCTTGCACATCTAAAACAACAATATCTTGGACCTTTTTATCCTGCATTAATTCTACTATTTCATTTACCATTTTTTTATTTTCTGTATTTTTAGATTTCATAATTAATTAATTGATTCCTTACAATAGATAAGATTATTATCTCCATTCCAATCATTTCCTAATATGATTGTGATATCTCTTTCTTGATATAATTTTTGATTATATTCATATTCTAAAATATTACTTTTAAAACCAGTAAATAATAAAAATTCTTGAATATGAGTTTTAAATTTTGGATTTTCTTCAATATTTACATGAATAAATACCTGAGTATTATCTGGATTTATTTTTCCTAAATCATATCTATCTTGATTTTTAAAATTATCTTGTTTAAAAATTGTATAATCACCTTTTATTTTTTTCTGTTCAATTTCATATCCTTTTTCAAAACAGTCTCGCATTTTTCCAGCAAGACCCGTTTGATCTGTATTATTTAAAATCCATATTCTTACTTCATTATGATTGAGATTTTTTTGATTATACAAATCCGTCAAATTGAATTTTCTTATTTTTTCTAAATTATGTTCTCTAACATTTGATTTAGGTTTTTCATTTAAAAAATGATAATCAATTATCGAATAAGAAATCATCAAAAACACTAAAAGCAAAATAATTATAGGATAATTATCTTTTAAATTTATAAAAGAATTATAATTTCTAGTATTATATCTTCTTTGTCTATTTTTGTTTAGCATAGCTCTCTAATTCTAAAAGTTGTTTATATGTATTTGCACCTTTTATTTCATTTTCATCTTTTATTTGATGAACTATTACTTTATAATTTTTATTGATTAATATTGGCATAATATCAGGCAAGTAATATTCTGATTGGTTATTGTTATTATTTATTTTTTTAATATTTTCAAATAAAACCTCATTATCAAAGATATATATACCACCATTTATTTCATTAATATTTTTTTGATCTTCATTTGCATCTTTTTCTTCAATGATAGAAATAAAATCATCATTTCCTCTTATTATTCGGCCATAGCCATAAGGGTTTTTTACCTTTGCACTTAGTATAGTTGCTTGAGCATTTTTACTAATATGCATATTATATAAATTTATTAAAGTTTCTGATTGAATTAATGGGACATCTCCCGATAGAACTAAAGTACTTCCTTTAAAATTTTTCAGTTGTTCTTGACATTGCATCACAGCATGAGCTGTTCCAAGCTGTTTATTTTGTAATGCATAAAATAACGGATATTTTGCTAAATGTTTTTTCATTTGTTCAGCTTCATAGCCTATAACAACCAATAATTTTTCAGGATTTAGATTATCAGTTTGTGCCAACACATGTTCTATCATACTTTTTCCATTAACTTGATGTAGAACTTTTGGTATATCTGATTGCATCCTTGTCCCTTTTCCTCCAGCTAATACAATTATAGATAATTTATTCTTCAATAATTCCTCCTCCAACAATTGAGCTCTCATTATAAAATACCATAGATTGACCTGGGGTAACAGCTAATTGAGGGTTCTCAAATTCACAAAATATTGTATTATCTTTTTCAATTAATTGAGCATCTGCTCCTTGGCTGTTATATCTTATTCTGACTTTACATTTTAATGGTAGAGTTATCTCTTCCATCCAATTTAGCTTTGAAAGATAACACCCATTTGATAATAAACGATCTTTTTTAGAAACAATAATTTTATTTTCATTTGGTAATATTTTTTTAACATATCTAGGTTCAGGGAATGAAAGTCCTAAGCCTTTTCTTTGTCCTATGGTATAATTTATATAACCAGAATGTTTTCCTACAGTTTCACCTGCTTCATTTGTAATTTCGCCATCTGTCATATTTTTTATTTTTTCAGGTACAAATTCATTAAGAAATTCTCTATAATCATCATCAACAACAAAACATAAGTCCATACTTTCATTTCTTTCTGCATTAATTAATTTATGTTTTAATGCAATTTTTCGTACCTCTTGCTTAGTTAATTCTCCTAGTGGTAGTATTGTCTTTTTTAATAATTCTTTTTTAATCTGCCAAAGCATATAAGATTGATCCTTAACTTTGTCCAAGCCTTTACATAATTTATATTCATTGTTATCTTTTATGATTCTAGCATAATGTCCAGTTGCAATCATATCTGCATCAAAAACATCTAATTGTTCAATTAAGGCTTCCCACTTCACTATAGAATTACATCTTATACATGGATTAGGAGTCCTCCCTGAAAAATATTCATCTGAAAAATTTTGAACAACCTCATTTTTAAATAAGTCAATAAAATTTAGAGTATAGTGATGCACACCTAAACGATCACAAACCATCTTTGCCCCATTTACTGCATCCAATGAGTTGCAATCACTATCAATTACTTTATTAGTTTTTTTGTCTCTATTTTCCCATAGTTTTAAAGTAACGCCTATGGCTTCATAACCCATTTCTAAAACCTTAATTAATGCAACAGAGCTATCTACTCCACCTGACATTGCTACCAAAACTCTTTTTTTATTTTTAGGCATAAGATTTTTTCTCTAATCGTTTTAAAATTACGGATAATTCTTTTGCAACATATTTAATATCATTTTCATTATGAATTTTTCCAAAAGAAAATCTAAGCGTACTTTTGGCTAATTTTTCATTAATTCCAGCATCTAAAAGTATTTGAGAAGCTTTAGTTGTTCCTGAAGAACATGCAGATCCAAATGATACAGCAATACCTTTCAAATCAAGACTAATCAATAGAGATTGCCCATCAATACCTGGAAAACCAATTGCTAAAACTCCTGGGAGCCTATCTTTGATATGTAATACATAATTGATTTTATAATTATCTAATTCATCAATAAATAATTGCTCTAATTTTTTAACATATAACATATTTTCTTTTAAATTATTATAAGCCATTGATATTGCTAAACCCAAGCCTGCAATACCTGCTATATTTTCTGTTCCAGGCCTTAAATTAAGTTCTTGGCCACCACCATTCAGAATGGTTTTTAAATTAATTCCTTTTTTTACAAATAAAGCCCCCACACCTTTTGGGCCGTAAAATTTATGAGCTGATAAGCTCATCATATCAATTTTAATTTTTTCTAAATCTATAGGAATTTTTCCTATACATTGAACCGCATCTACATGAAGTATAATATTGTGTTTTTGTGTAATTCTAGCGATTTCTTTAATATTATTTATTGACCCTAATTCATTATTTGAAAACATTATGGTAACAAGCTGAGTATTTTTAGAAATTTCTTCTTCGATTTTTTTAGGATCAACTTGTCCATTTTTGTTTGGTTTTAGTAATGTTAGCTTTGTACCTTTTTTTTCAAGATTTCTTATAACATTCATAACTGATGGGTGCTCATATGTAGTGGATATAATGTGTTTATCACGCTCTACAAAACCTTCTAATGCAATATTATTTGCTTCTGTTCCTGAAGCTGTAAAAATTATTTCTTCTTGATGGCAATTCAAAACTTTTGCAGTTTCAATTCTTGCCTTTTCAATCACTATATGAGACTCTTGCCCATACTTATGAACACTTGAAGGGTTTCCAAAAGTACTTTTATGAATTGAAGACATTAAATCAATGACTTGTTGATTTACAGGGGTTGTTGCACTTATATCACAATATATTTTTTTCATTTCTGAGGGGAATTTAATTATAATTTAATCAAAAATTATAGATAAATAACTAGCCCTTGTTTGGCTGCTACAGTTTGCTTAAATATTTTTTGAGCTTCTGATTCAATTGACTTTATTTGATTATCAGTATAATCAGGGCTGTAATGATATAAAGCTAATTGTTTACTATTACTTTTTTGTGCCATTGATACTGCTTGGTCCCAGCTACTATGTCCCCAACCTTTATGATTTGGTAAATCTTCTTTTGTAAAGTGTGAATCATGAATCAATAAGTCTGAATTTTTAGCAAATTCAATTAATTTTTCATTTATGTTTCCTGATATATATTCACAATCTGTTATATAACTGATTATTTTATTTTCACTTAAAACTTTGTAGCTAAATGCTTCATTTGGATGATGATGAATTTGAGATTTAATCATTAGAGTATCAGATAATTTTATTTCATTATTTTCAATAGTATGAAATTTTAATGTTGCTTTAAAATCATCAAATGATACTGGCCAAAAAATAGGATTTAGCATATGATTGATAATATCTTTTAATTCAAAGCGATCTTTTTTCCCGTATATATTAATTTCATATTTATCTGAAAATAAAGGAGCAAACATAGGAAATCCTATTACATGGTCCCAATGATAATGGCTTAAAATAATATTAATTTTTGTAGGAGAATTAGGATTTGAAACAATACTTTCACCTAAATTTTTTAAGCCAGTACCCATATCCATAATGATAATTTCTTCTTGGGATTCAATAGATACACATGAAGTGTGTCCCCCAAAATCCATTTTATCCTTATCAGGAGTAGGGAATGAGCCTCTAACTCCCCAAAATGTTATTTTATTTTTATTCATATCTATATTAATAGTTCCGTAATTTAGAGCGTAGAATATATTAATTTAAAAGTACTTAACAAAAATTAAAAATCAAAATAATTATGTCTTCAAAAAACAAAAATGCAGAACTTGGTTTATTTATTATTCTTACATCGTTATTTATTGCAGCACTTATTACCTGTAATTTAATTGCCAATAAATTTGTTTCTATAAATCTTGGGTTTAAAACTTTTATTGTTTCAGCAGGGATATTGCCTTATCCTCTCACTTTTTTAATTACTGATATTTTGTCTGAAATATATGGAAGGAAAATGACTAATAGAGTAGTCATGTCTGGTTTTTTTGCATCTATGATGGTTCTTTTGTTTTTATGGCTAGGTAGTCAGCCTAGCGCTATTGATTCATCACCAGTGAGTAATGATACTTATAATATTGTTTTTAGAAATGCCTGGAGAGTAATGGCAGCATCAATGATTGCTTATCTTTCTGCACAATTTTTGGATGTACGTTTGTTTCATTTTTGGAAAAATTTAACTAAAGGTAAACATCTTTGGCTTAGAAATAATGCATCAACTATTGGTTCTCAATTTGTTGATACAACTTTAGTGATTTGTGTATTGTTTATAGGTGAATGGAGTGCAGGAGCTATTGTTCAAGCTATTATCGATGGTTGGACATTTAAAATGCTTTGTGCTTTTATCGATACACCAATTTTTTATATGACTTCATCTTATTTAAGATCAAAGTTTGATTTAAAATTAAATGAAGAAGTAATCCTCTAAAATCAGTTTGAGTATCATATTTTTAATGTGATATGTGTAACAGATTGTAAAACCTTTAAAAAAATATTAGCAACTTATAACCTTTTTTTTTATATTGTTAATAGTATTCTCGGAAAATTACTAATAAGTAACTAACAAGTAACTGAATGAACAAGATGAGGAGGAAACAATGAATTCTTGTAAATTTCGTTTCCTTGGAT
>JAAZYZ010000094.1 GCA_014239355.1 Fidelibacterota bacterium | reverse complement strand
TAAATCATCGATATCTTCTTTTGTATCTTTTAGATATTTAACAAATATCTTAGATAATTTATCAAGACCTTTTCCTGTTACTTCTATAAAATGAGATGGTCTAAGCCATGCATGATCTGGAGCTCTTAAAGCTGCTTTATAGACCAAATCCATTTCTTCTTTGCTAGGATATGGAAGTCCTAAATTTTTATGAGAATTTCTACCTAATATATTATCAATTGCATCCATTAAATATAATATAGTTAATTAAGAACAGCTCTTAATTAAATGTCCCAATCACTGTTTTACAACCTGTGACCCTCATACCCTTTTTAACCTTAATTTCAAAATTATCAGGAACAATTATTTCTACTCTAGAGCCAAATTTTATGAACCCTAAATTTTTACCTCTTATTACATTTGAATTTATATCCATAAGGTTAACTATACGTCTAGCTACAAAACCAGCTATCTGCTTAATTTTAAAAGTATTACTATTATCATTAAATATTATGGAAGTATGTTCATTATTTTCAGAAGATTTATCCATAAATGCCCAAGAAAATTTTCCTCGATTATATTTAGTATTAATAACTTTTGAATCTAAGGGAACCCATTGTCTGTGAACATCTAATATTGATAAAAAAATAGCAATTTTTACTGATTTTCCAATTTCTTTATCATCATAATTTTCAATAGCTATTATTTTACCATCAGCTGGTGATAAAAAATCTTTGGAATCATTAATTATTTTTCTAGTTGGGTCTCTGAAGAAAAAACTGACACAAAAAAATATAAAAATACTAAAATACATCATTAATAGATACTCAAAATACATAGAAATAATGGATAAAATTAGAGCTAATAAAAATGTAATAAATATTATTTTATAGCCTTCAGGTGCAATTCGAATTAAATTTTTCATATTTATATTTTACGCAATTTTAATTAATTAAAAATTTCAAGAATCCAATTTATAAGAATACTTATATCTAGAATATTAATTCCACCATCATTATTTAAATCTCCAAACATATACTCACATGAACCATCATCAACATTTGCATCTTCATCATAATTGAGTGCATTTTGGTAAGTACATCCAAAATTTATAAAAGGAGAATATTCACATGAAGTATCATCTCCATCTCCTAATAAATCTGCAATAGGATTATAATTTAATGCAATAGGATCAGTACAACTTGATCCAGACATGCAATGATCACCCATCCAATAGCAATCATCACTATTCATACAATCTAATTGATTATCATAGTTCATACAATTATCACTTGTTTCCATACAATGATCACCCATCCACATACAGCCTTCAATATTCATACAATCTAATTGATTATCCATATCATCACATAAATCACAATCATCAAATTCACATGAATCATCATCATAAACAACCCCTAAATCATAATTACATGCATCTGGGTTTGTGCAACCATACATAGAATCTATTAATTCAGGAATATAAGTATATTGAAATGAATATAAATTTGGCATATCAAACTTATATCTTAAAACCATATTATGATCAATAAAAGCATAAGCTGAATATTGAACCCCTGCAAACATATTCCAAATATGATGGTCTGGATCAGTATTTAATATCAGTGGATTATTTCCATATTCTCCTAATTCATCATATAAATCTGCCCATTGACTACATGAATATAAATCATTTTCATTAGAATTATAATCAAGACTAACCATAAACTGTAATTCATCCTGTTCTTCTATATATTCAATTAATTCATCCATCAAACTGATGTATTCATAACATGCAGGTCACCATGTAGCATTCATACTGATAATACTAATTTTATATTCACCCCCATTTATATTACCATTTAAATCAGAAAATGAAAATGAATCACCTGTTTCATATTCACCAGAGCCATTACAAACTGGAAATATAATATTTTGATCTTCAATAGATAAAGTGTCACCTACATCATAAATTGATCTATTATTAAAAGAATTGTCTGTAGGGCAGTAGTTTTGAGATATTGAAAATGATAATAATAATATAAAAATCAATAGCATAAGTCAATTAGATATGATTAAATGTCAATTTTATAAAATAGTATTTAATAGTATAGAAATATCTTGAATATTTAATCCACCATCAGAATTCATATCACCATTCTCATCGTAAATCTCAGAAAG
>JAAZYZ010000093.1 GCA_014239355.1 Fidelibacterota bacterium | reverse complement strand
TCTGAGCTAGTTGCAATAAACATATCACCAGAAATTTCAACCTTCCATTTACGTTTTTGAGGCTTCTGAATAATGTCCGCTAGCATAAATGAATTACTGAAATATGCTGTTGAAGCTAAAGCTTCTGATTTGCATCTAAGTAGTGGGTCTATTCCAATGGTAAGAATTGATGGCGTAATGCAAACTCTTCAATTACCTGTCATGACTGATGAAAATATGTTAAATATTAGCAAAGAAGTTTTAAACAATAATCAAAGTAAAATTCTATCATATAAGTTAGAAATTGATTTTTCCTATGAATTAGAAAATTTTGGAAGATTTAGAGTTAATTTTTTTAATCAAATTAATGGGTTGGCTGCAGCTTTTAGAATTATTCCATCTTCAATTTTATCATCTGATGAATTATCTATTCCACCTATCATCAATAAATTAGCTTTTTTAGATAAAGGTTTAGTATTATTAACAGGACCAACCGGAAGTGGGAAATCTACAACATTAGCTGCTATGATTAATCATATCAATGAAAATAAAAATAAACATATTATTACGGTTGAAGACCCTGTTGAATATTATCATAGCTCTATTAAATCATTGATTAATCAAAGAGAATTGGGACATTCAACTCATTCTTTTGCTAATGCATTAAAATCAGCGTTAAGGGAAGATCCTGATGTGATATTAGTAGGTGAGATGAGAGACCTTGAGACAATACAATTAGCATTAACTGCTGCAGAAACTGGTCATTTAGTTTTATCTACTTTACATACATCTAATGCAGTTAAAACTATAGATAGAATTATAGATGTATTTCCTGCAGGGCAAAAAGATCAAATCAGGTCAATGCTTTCTGAAAGCTTAGAGGCGGTTATAGCTCAGAAATTATTAGCAAATAAAAGTGGTAAAGGACGAGTTCCAGCTTCAGAAATCCTGATTGCTAATTCAGCTGTTAGGAATTTAATTAGAGAAGATAAAATATATCAGATTCCTTCTATTATTCAATCAGGAGCACAAGAAGGAATGCAATCTTTAGATCAAGATTTACAAAGATTAGTTTCACAAGGGGTTATTGATAAAGAAGAGGCCAAATATGTGGCTGATAATCCAGAGCTTTTTGAAAAAGCAATTTTTTAAATTTAATATGTTTAAAAAAAATGAGTTAGGTTTTACTTTGGTGGAGGTGGTTATTGCAGCCATGATAATTGTTGCGGTAACAGCTTCAATTATGTATGGTGTAGTTACAACAGATAATTCTTTAAGAAATGTTGAGCTTAGACATCATGCATTTAATACTTTATCAAATAAAATGGAAGAATTTAAAGCTCAAGTAGCTTTAAATAGAATACAAACATCAAGCGATAGAGATAGAAGAGTTTGTGTTGAATATAAAACTATTAGAGATATGATAAATAAAACTGGTGTTGGGACTGGATGTAGAACCATAGGCTATTTATCACATAATATTAGAAATAGAAAAACTGAAAGTAATCAAGCACAGATTTTTGATATTGAAGCCAGCTTAAAATATAAAGTTATGTCTAGATTTGGAAGAGCTGGAAAAGATACTGTAATAAAATTAAATGTAAGTCAGTTAGTATTTAATTAAAAAAATTTATGTTAAGTGTAAAAGAAAAATTGACTAAAGGCTTTACAATTGTTGAATTAATGGTATCAATTATGATAGCAACAGTTATTGTTGGAGGTTTGATTTATATAGTTGGAGAATCAAATTTTTTTTTACGAAAACAAATGTATCGAGAAAATGTTAAAAAATATGCTGATAATGTTTTAAATGATATTTTTTTAAGTACAATAAATGCTAATGAAGTTAATATTCAAAATCAGGGGCAAATAATTTGTGGATTTAAAAAATCTGATGGAATAGTAGATTCATTGAAGGTTTATGATTTTAGAATTAATCAAGGTATTTTGGTTGATGGGAAACCTTTGAAGACTGCTTTTTTCCACAACAAAGATAAAAATAAAAATTATTATATGCAGGTTGTAAAATTTGAAGCAAAAACTGCATTTGATGGAATAGGAGTTGATTCTGATCTTAGGGATGCAGTAATAGATGTTTTTTTAGGAATACAACTAAATTATAGAAGAGGGAATAGGAATGTTGCTGAAAGTTTCCCATTCCAGAAAACAATTTTTACAAGGAAAGCTGCTGTTTACAGTAATGAATAGAAGAAAATGAAAAATAATATAAATAAAGGTGGAATTTTAACACTCACACTCCTTCTTGGTTTGTGCGGAGTTACATTTGTCCTTGGATTTTATGGATGGGCAATGGATAGGAATTATTATAATAATAGAAGAATAGCTAAGATAAAAGCCTTTTATAATGCTGAGACAGGTATGGCAAGAAAAGCTTATCAATATTTATGGAAAGTAGATTTTGTTGAAGGCTATCAAGGTTTAGAAGGTGAAACAATAGATAAAAATATGGGATATTATTTAGAACCAGAATTTTCTTTTGATCAATCAGGAAATCGTATTGCTGAAGTTTATGGAATACATGAAGTTAGAACTCGATCTGGATTAATGTATCCATGCTCAGTTTTGGTTGCAATGCCAGCTAGACCTCAAACACTTGGTATTTATATGTATTTAACAGATTCTGAAGAAGCTGGAGGTGCACCTTTTACATTTGATGGCCCTGGTGATAGGAGAGAAGTTAATTTTGGTAATAATGATATTTTAGATGGAATTGTACAAAGTAATGGTCAGTTAGTTGTAAGTGACTATGGATGCCCTGATTTTGAAGATGCAACTGTTCATTTAACAAATAGTACTCCTATTGATTTAGGGGGCTGTTCATCATATCAAGATATGTTTGGAGGATGGGGTTCAGACGTTGATACTTTATCTAAGCCTCCAGTTAAGCTTCCTCCAACAGGATATGAGACTTTAAAATCAGTTGCAACACATACAATAGAGGCTGACAGAAAAGTTTTTAATAATCCTCCTAATAAAGATACTTTAATTATGACTGATATAGAATTTTTAGAAAATGGAGAATATCGTGTTAAACAGTGGTGGTATTTAATGCCACCTCATTTAAAACCATGCATCTCTTCTGATGATGCAACTTTTCCATTTTCTGATGATTTATACCTTAGGGATCAAGGAGAATATATAGGACAATGTGATCATGAAGATCATTCTGATGATTTAAGAAGTTGCCCTCAATACCAAGATTTTTTAGCATCCTATCATGCAAAATATTCTGAGTCCTTTAATCTTTGGGGTGATAAATTTTTAAATTCAACTATTTCTGGTCCTGCAGGTTTACATCATTTTGATTTTGGTCAAATTCAAGATCAATTTGGAAATTTAATAGATAAGCCATATTTAGATTCAGATGGTTTATGTAGTTGCGCTGAGCCACCTTGTGAAGTTAATACCCAAATTTTAAATCAAACGTTTCCAGGTGGGAATAATACGGTTATATATGTAAAGGGTGGTCCAGTAAGGGTTCATGGAATTTTCAATGGACGTTATACTCTTGTTACAGATGAATTTACTGAATATAGAAGGCATGCTTGGAATGGGCCAAATATTCCTGTTGATACTATTTGGAATAATGTATGGATTACTTCAGACTTAGTTAATAAAGATGCAATGGGTTATCCTTCTGGTGCTCCTGTGTATGTTCAAAATGGTAATATGTCTGAATGGCAACCAGGTGATGGCTGTGAGGGTGGTTCTGATAATATTATGGGTATAGTTTCAGGTGCTAACATTTATATAGCAAATACATTTGATAATGGAAGAAGAAACAGGGGTGCTTTAGGTGATATTATAGTTAATGCTGGATTAGTTGCATTAAATGAATCATTTACCATTCAATATTGGCAAAATACTACAAATAGCATAACTTCATTTATATATCCATTAGGGACTCAAACAGCTCATGATGCTCCCTGGGGAGATGGTAGAGGAGATAATTTTGGTAGCACGGGAGACAATGATTTAAGAGGTTATGTTTATTTATGGGGTGGTGTAGTACAAAAATACAGAGGTTATATGAAAAGAAACCCAACTAGTCCTTATGCGAATGCATCTATAGGGATGGATAAAAGTTATCATTATGATGCAAATTTAGATTGTAACCCGCCTCCATTTTATCCTGCAATTGAATTTGATGATGGTAGTGGTGAATTAGATATAAAAATAGTTGGATATAATAGTACTTTTTAAAAATTATATGAGAAAAAAATGATTTTAGGAATTGATTTCGGACATTATTCTATAAAGATAGTAGCTATAGAAAACAAAAAAATTCATGCAATTGGTGAACAGACAATTATTGAAGATTTATCATTATTTGATCCTGATAAACTTGAAGTGTCACATTGGGCCTCAGCATTTAAAACTTTGTGTGACAATCTAAATATAAATCTAAAAAAAGTAGATTCAGTAATTTCTTCAATTGATGGTTCTAAAGTTAGTATAAAACCTATGTCTACTCTAGAAATGGAAGAAGCAGAATTAATTGAAATATTAAATTTTGAAGCAAAAAAACATGTACCTTTAGATAATAGTGACCCTGTAGTTGATTATCATATATTAGGTCAAAATGTAAAAGAAATTGATAAAATAGATATTTTACTTGTTGCTACTACTCAAAAAATTATTAAAGCACATAATTTGATAGTTAAAGCCTGTAATTTAAAAAATCCTATTTTTGATACAGATCCTCTAGCTTTACTTAATTGTTATAAATATAATTATGAATGTTTAGAAAATAATGTTGATGTATTATTAAATATTGGTTTACTGAATACTACAATTTTAGTTTATGGCGATAATCAAGAATTGTTTACAAGAGAAATAGCTATAGCTGGTCATCACATTAATTTAGATTTAATGAAATTAAAAAATATCAATTATGGTAAAGCAGAAGATGATAAATTAAATAATGGTGTGAATGCATTTGAATCTGAGGATAGTGATTCAGATGAAGAATCAATTAAAATTTCTGAAAGAAACATATTATCAGAATTATCAGATGAAATAAGAAAAACATTGAGATATTACATGAAATCTAAAGTCGGAATTTCATATAATAAATTTTATATTTCTGGTGGACTATCTCATATGTCAGGTTTTCTAGAGTTTTTAAATACAAGTTTAAATGTTGAATTTAGTGAGTTAAATCCTTTTAATAAAATGGATGCAAAGCAAGAAGTAGACAACAGATCTAAATATGCTGTTTCATTTGGATTAGCATTAAGAGAAGTAGACAAAGATTAATTATTATGAATACTAAATTAATAAAAATCAATTTAAATCAAACGGTTAGTCGGTTTGAATTAGCTGAAATTAAAAAAGAAAAAAACAGATGGATTATTTATGGTGCTTTTTGTTTTGTTTTTATAATTATTCTTTCATTTAATTACTTTATTTTAAATAAATATAATAAACTAATTTCTTCTAGACTTAATAATGCAAAGAAGTTAATTGATGATTCAAATAGAATTCGTTCAGATTATGAAAATTATAATAAGGATGAGGGTGAAATCAACTTATCAATTAGTCAAACAGATATTGATAGATTATTTGAAGTTGAATCAAATAGAATTACTTTAGGTAAAAAATTAGAACATCTAGCATTTGATATTCCTGAAAATATGTCTTTGTTAGATTTTGAATATCATTATGACAAAAAAGAACTTATAATCACCTTAATTTCAGAAGTTGATAACTACACAGAGAATAAATTACAATTAATTGATAATATAACACAAAATTTTATGAGTGAAGGTGACTTTAATTCTTATGATTTAAGGCCTGAAAAGGATAATCATAAACAGCAGGAGTATTATAAAGTGATTCTTACTTTATCAAATAAAAAATAGTTATGGAATTTTAAAATGAACAGAAATTTATTTTTTATATCATCAATAATT
>JAAZYZ010000092.1 GCA_014239355.1 Fidelibacterota bacterium | reverse complement strand
TTATTTTTATCTGATAATTTCTTTAATTCAGAAGGAAAGTTTTCACCTCTTAATATCAAAACTTCAGGTTTTAATCTATCAAAAATTAAATTAATCAATTGAACTGTTCTATATTGTCTGTCTAAACGAGTATTTAAAAATATTGCAAACTTATCTCTTTTTAATCTTTCATTTATCATATCCCAGGTTTTAAGAGTTGATGCAGGATCATTCGCAGCAAAAGCATTAATAAATTCAAACCCAATATTTTTATATCTTATCTTCCATATAGTTAAAGCTCCAGGATCAGGTTTACATTTAGTCATACCTTTTAAAGCTACAGCTTTATCTACTCCACATAATTCACAAACCTTAATTGCTAAACTAATATTTTCTTTATGCTCTAAATATTGAAAATTAGAAATATCTTCATTGCTTAAATCAGATATATCACAAGAATGAAATGTACTGTTTCTTTCTAATGAAATATCCTCAAGTAATTCTATTTGTTTGTCCTCAGATGTAACCATAATCCCATTAAATGGAATAGTATTTCCCATTGACTTTGTAATTTGTTCAATCGAAATTCCCATTTCATCTAAATGATCAGGCCTAACATTTGTCATGACACCAATAGTAGATTTAACAATTTTATGTTCTGATATCCATTGATATTGTGGATTAACAGCCATACATTCTATTACTAAAGCATCTGGCTTAGATTTAGAAAATCGTCTTATAAGAGAAATTTGCTCACCTATTGATGCAGACCTTAATCTATGAATGTATTTATCATTTCCATCTTCATCAATTATACGAGGAGAAGTGCCTGTGGTTTTAGCTAAAGTTTTCAAACCTCCAGCTCTTAAACCAGAAGCTATTAATCTTACAACACTTGATTTACCCCTAGAACCATTAACATGAATTCTAATTGGTATTTTAGATAAGCTATTTGAATGAATTTTAAATTCAATAATACCAAAAGCTAAAATCAATATCACTAATATAATTAAAATTAGTTCCATTTTAAATTCTTTAAATAAATATGTGTGCTCTTATTTAAGAGCCTAATTATCAAGTATACTACTAACTAAGATTACTACATCTAAAACATTTAGTATACCATCCTGATTCATGTCACCTACATAATCTGATTCAGCTTGATCTAATATCATTGCTAATAATAAAACAACATCTAAAACATTTAATAATTCATCATCATTTACATCTCCATATAAAACAAACGGAGATTGTGTAGTAATAAAGATAGCTGACTCATTGGTAAGTCTACTAGCTCCTCTTGGGTATTCATTATTAAAAGTATATTGTAATCCTTCATTACTATATTTATTTTCTATACCAATAGTTGCATAACACCCATGATCTGGTCTATCACCTTCAGGATAATATCCATTTGATGTATTATTAAAAGTTTTGTATTGGATTTTTATTTCATCATCACCAGTTGGAGTATCGCTACCATTATATAATATAGCCTGAAAATCTTCATCAGAATTATTATCCTCAGTTCTCATGTCAGACCATTCAATAACTACATATTCACATAGTGAATTATTTTCACAACCATCAGGAAATGCTTTATAAAAAACATCACCACCATTACTTGTTTTCATATCATCCCAAAAAGCAGCAATCATCGGTGCGGGACCACCAGCTCCTGGAATAGGATAATTTCTAAATGATAATAAATCTGTTCTACCTAAAGCAATCCAACCATTTGAGCTGACCGTGACTTCAGTATAAGTATCTCCATAAAAATTAAATTCAAATGGTAACTGAACAAATTCGGTACTATTAGTTGCATTATTTCCATCACCACCATCAATAAGATTTAAATCTTCTCCATTACCACCATAATTTGTATCAATTTCAATCCATTCATAAATAGGAGCTAAATCATATCCAGTATCCTCAGAATCATAAATATAATAGCCATATGGATTTGG
>JAAZYZ010000091.1 GCA_014239355.1 Fidelibacterota bacterium | reverse complement strand
GCATATTTAATTAAAGAGCAAGGGATGTCTCCAGATAGTATTTTAGCAGTTACTTTTACAAATAAAGCTGCTCAAGAAATGAAATCAAGAGTTCAAGAATTATTATTAGATTTTGATATATCATCTATTTCTATTGGAACTTTTCACTCTATATCAGCTCAAATATTAAGAAAAGAAATTCATCACCTAGGGCTTTCAAATAGTTTTATTATATACGATCAACCAGATAGTATTTCTGTAATTAAAGATAGTATTAAAGATTTAGGTTTAGATATAAAACAGTTTGAACCTAGAACATTTAAGAATCATATTAGTCAACTCAAAAATAATTTAGTTTCATATGATCAAGCAGAAGCTCTAGCAAATGATTTTTTATCAAAGAAAGTTGCTGAGGTTTATAAAATATATCAAAATCAATTAACCGCTAATTCTGCATTAGATTTTGATGATTTATTATTAAAACCACTAGAATTATTTAAGAGTTTTCCAAATATTTTAGAAAAATATCAAAATAGATATAAATACATTTTAGTTGATGAATACCAAGACACTAATCGTCCTCAATTTGAATTTGTACATTCACTTGCAGTACATCATAGAGATATTTGTGTTGTAGGTGATGATGATCAATCTATATATGGTTGGAGAGGTGCAGACATATCAAATATTTTAAATTTTTCTGATGCATTTGGTGAATCAAAGGTTTTCAAATTAGAACAAAATTATAGATCTACTCAAAATATTTTAGATGCAGCATATTTTGTGATTTCAAAAAATTCAAAAAGAGCTGATAAAAAAATCTGGACTGATAACAAAAAAGGCGACCCAATATACATCGTTGAAAATTTAAATGATTCTATGGAGGCTGATAAAATAGTTAAAACTATAAATGAAGAAGTAAATCAATTTACAGTTGAAAATAAAAATTCAGAAAGAGCAGTATTTAATAAGTTTGCGATATTATATAGAACTAATGCCCAAAGTAGAATAATCGAAGATAAGTTAAGAAGACAGGGAATACCTTATCAAATTATTGGTGGAGTTAAATTTTATGAGAGAAAAGAAATAAAAGATATGTTAGGATATTTAAGAATTGTTTCTAATCCATCTGATAATGTGAGTTTATTACGAGTATTAAATTTTCCAGCACGAGGAATTGGTAAAACTTCTATTGAAAAAATAATAAAAGCTTCTAAACATCAAAAAATATCAATACTAGAAACATTGAAGAATATTGACACAATAGAGATTGGGCAGTCACAAAAAAACACAATAAAAATGTTTATTAATAAAATTATTAATTTCAAAAATAAAGTTAATAATTATGATATAGTTGATTTAATAAATGAATTGATTGAGCAGTTTAAAATAAAAGATCATTATGATAAGCAAAATACTGCAGATTCAAATGAGAGATGGCAAAATATTGAAGAATTAATTAATGGTATTATAGAGTATAATGAAAAAGAAGATGCAAACTTAGTACAATTCTTAGAGGATGTATCTTTATTAACTGATATTGATAAAATGAATGATAATAATGACCAAGTTACTTTAATGACAATTCATAGTTCAAAAGGATTAGAGTACCCTATTGTATTTATTACAGGGTTAGAAGAAGGCCTTTTTCCAATTTCTCAATATCTTGATCAAAATGATGAGCTAGAGGAAGAACGAAGATTATTTTATGTTGGGGTGACAAGAGCTAAAAATAAACTCTACCTTTCATATTCTAAGTTACGTAGAAGATTTGGTGCTGAGATAATGCCTATGACAGTATCTAGATTTATAAATGAATTACCTGAAGAAAATATTGATTATATTAGACCTAAAAATGAATTTGAAAATTCATCAAAATCAGTTTTAAGAGATGTGGATTATAAAAAAGGTCAATTAGTACACCATTCTTTATTTGGTAAAGGTAAAATTTTAGATGTTGAAGGTGAAGGTAATGAATCTAAGCTTTCTGTAGTTTTTAATGGAAATGTTAGAAAAAAATTAATTGCAAAGTATGCTAATCTTAAAATATTATATAGCTAATAAAAAGGAAGTTTTTTATGTCTAAAAAAGATAAATATAAACAAAAGTTTCTTATAGCTTTAAAAGAGGAAAAATTAAAATTTACCAATCAAAGATTTGCTATTTTTGAAGAAGTTTTATATGGAAAAAAACATAGAGAATGTGAAGAGATTTTAGATTCTTTAGTTAAGAAAAATATAAATGTTTCTAGAGCTACAATCTATCGGACATTAGATATATTGGTTCAATATGGATTAATTAGAAAAATGGATATTGGCGATGGTCGAATTAGGTATGAAGGTAAAATAGATGACCCCCATCATGATCATATGATTTGTGTAGAATCTGGTAAAATAATTGAATTTGTAAGTGAAGAAATAGAAGATCTTCAGGATAAAATAGCTAAAGAGAAGGGCTATGAAATTATAAAACATATTCACCAACTTTTTGTTAAACCTATTAAAAAATGATAAATATTAAGTGTATTGATGAATTTAGGATAGGTCAAAACATTTATGGTTTTTATCAATCAATATTTAAAGAAAAAAAAATTTCTAAAAATGGTGACTATTATATTGATTTAATCTTAAGAGATAAATCCGGCCAAATTAATGCTAAAATTTGGCAATTTTGTGATTTTTATGAATCAATGTTTAATGAAGGTGATTTAGTCGCAGTTAAAGGAATTGTTAAAAATTATAGAAAAAAATTATTTTTAGAGATTAGTAATATTACATTTTTAGATTTAGCTAGATATCAAAAATATGGCTTTAATGAATCAGATATCCTTCCTTCAATCTCTTTATCAACAAACGCTATTTATAATAATATTTTAAAAGATATTAAAAAAATGCAATCTCCTTATCAGAGTTTCTTAAAAAGTATTTATATCAAATATGAGAATGAAATTAAAATTTATCCAGATAGTTTATCTTTTTCAAATTATGCTAAAAAAGGTAGTTTAATATTAAAAATATATAACGCTTTAAGAATTGCTAAATCAATTTATAGAAATAAGAGTTTAAAAGACAAAGATATTGTTTTATCAGCAATTTTATTGAAATATTTAGGTAGAATTAAGCAATATAGCTATACTGTTGTATTTTCACATTCAGATATAGGTAAAAATGAAAATTGTTTTATTTTGAGTAGAGATATTATTAAAGATTTTTCAAAGGATAATAAACATTTACAAAAAAATGTAATTATGGAACTTATTGATATTATTCTATATGATAATAATCAAAATAATGAAGAAAACCCTAAAGGTTCTATTGTCTCTACAATTTTTGATCTTGAAAAGTCTATATCTTTGAATCAGCGATTAGAACTTTGATTTTTATGGTTAAATACTATTTAATAATATTATGTTTTGTATGTTCCTTATTTTCCAACAATCTTAATATAACTGATTTTTATGAACCTGCCTTAGACGGTCCATGTATTACTTTTGATCCTACATATAGCACTGCATATTATTTAAATCAGTACAACCCTAACATTCTTTTAGATTATCAAATTTTAGATATTAGGGTTAATGGCTCAAGTCTAGATCCTATTGGTAGTTATATTATATCTCCTTTATATTCTTTTTTTGTAAAAGACACTTTATCGTCTACAGCTTTTGAACATAATAGGGGAGATTATGCGTATAATGAAAATATAATTTTTATTAATAATAAGTATAAAAATAATTTATCTTCATTCTTTATGGCTCAATCAAAAAAGTATGATGGTCTTCAATCAATTAATTCAAATAGTGATGTATTGCAGAATTACTTTTTAAATATATCTAAAGATTATTTTCAATCTTCTAAGAGTTTTTATGGTGGCATAAGTGCTTCATTAATGTATCATAAAGAAAATGTTCTAATCCCCTTAAATAATGGTGGTTATAATAGAGATTTAGAAGATTTTCTAAGTGGTTTTTCTATTAATTCAGGTTATTCTAATTTTATTAATTTAAAAGTCTCTACCTCATTTCAATTAAATAGAAAAAACTTTGATTCAGATATTTATTCAGATAAATACAACAATTGGTTTGATTTGGAATTTAAATTAAAAATAAATCAGTACATTAATATTATATCTGGGTATAATAGTAAAGATATTTCATCTGATGAAAAATTAGATGAATTAGATTTTTTATATGATAGAGTAGTTTTAGATAAATTATTTTTTACTAGTCAGTTAAGATATGATAAATTTATTTTTGATTTTACTGTACTTATGTTTAATCAAAAAAATGACTTAATTAATCAAAATTTTGATCTGCTATCACCAAAATTTAACTTTACGTTCAGTTATAAATTAAATAAGGAATTTACTATAGATCTAGATAGAGTTACGCATTCATCTTTAGATAGTTTTCATGATAACACCTTATTTGAATTAACATCTTTAAAAATTAATTATAGTAATAATTTTTTAAAATTAATGTTTGAACCTTTTCATTTGACATCTTATATATATAGTCCAGATTTATTTACTGATCCTTTTCTTAACAAGCAGGGTAAAATAAGTGGTGTAAACACATTATTATCTTTCAAAAATAATTATATAATAAGTGAATTGAAAAGTTCTTTTTATAATAGTGCATATGTCACACCATTAAATTTTTATTCGAATTATTCTATATTATTTGCTCCACAAATAGGAGAGAAAAGATTTAGGCCTTTTATTGGTTTTAATGGTATTTTTATGAATTTAAATGGAAGTAGCTATATTGATATTACTAATGACAGCGATTTTCCATTTTTCAACATAGAAAGTGATAGTTCCGAACTTCAAAAAAAAATAAATTTATTAAATATTCAATTAGGTATTATTGTAAAACAATTTAAAATTAGTTATCATTTTTCAAACCCTATTAATAGTAATGTTCTCTTTTCTTTTTCAGATTCATATCAATCTATTGCTCCATTTTCAAAATTACAAGTCACTTGGCAATTTTTAGATTAAAAAATACTTTATTAATAAGTAAAAATTATGATAAATTATATTTGTGTTTTTTTGGTATGTAACAACAAATTTAAAGGAAGAATATGAGCGATCACATTTTAGAAATAACAACTGATAATTTTGATGATAAAGTAATTAATTCATCTGTACCTGTCTTAATTGATTTTTGGGCAGAATGGTGTGGTCCTTGTAAGCAATTGATGCCTACTATAGATAAAATAGCTCAGGATTTTAATGGTAAAATTTTGGTTGGTAAAGTTAATGTTGACCAACATGCACCACTTGCAGCACAATATGGTGTAAGAGGAATCCCTAATTTATTAATTTTCCATTCTGGAAAAGTACAAGAGCAATTAGTTGGTAACGTACCTGAAACACAAATAACAGATATTCTTAATAAATTTATTTAGAACAGTAAAATTATGAAAAAGCATGATATAATAATTATTGGTTCTGGTCCTGCAGGTTTAACTTCTGCTATTTATGCTGCCAGAGCAGATTTGAAGCCCATTGTATTTGAAGGTAATCAACCTGGTGGACAGTTAACAATTACTACAGATGTTGAAAATTATCCTGGTTTTCCTAAAGGTGTTATGGGTCCAGAATTAATGGATCTTTTTAGAAAACAAGCACAAAATTTTGGGGCTGAAACATTCTTTAAAAATGTAGATAAAGTTGATTTAAATAAGAAACCATTTGAAGTTTCAGTTGGAGATGAAATACATTTATCTGATAGTATTGTTATCGCTACGGGTGCTTCAGCTAAACTATTAAATCTTGATAATGAATCAAAATTAATGGGTCATGGTGTATCAGCTTGTGCTACCTGTGATGGTTTCTTCTATAAGAACCAAAAAGTTGCCGTTGTTGGTGGTGGTAATAGTGCTGTTGAAGAAGCGCTATATTT
>JAAZYZ010000090.1 GCA_014239355.1 Fidelibacterota bacterium | reverse complement strand
TGAGGATTATAAATGGACCAAAAATAAAATTAATAAATATAGCTTGAATGATAAAGATATACTCTTATCACCAGTTCATGATATTTTAGACCCTAAAACTTTATCAGAATGGATTTTAGAAGATGGGATTAAAGCTAGATTACAGTTACAACTTCATAAATATATATGGGATCCAGAGACTAAAGGAGTTTAAAGTTTATAGCTAAATGTAAATAGAGGAAAACCAATTCCTGAAGCCCCTGAACTAAAGAAATAAGGCCATGAAAAATCAACACTTAAACGTTTTCCAAAAAATCTAAATCCAGAGTTTGAAATAATAATAGTCTGGTCTGCATTTTAAAAAACCAGTTTTCTGAAATAATTGATAAATATTTCATAGTAGAAACTAATTCAAAATAATTGAAACTAATAATATTATATCTTGAATATTAATTGACTCATCATCATTTAAATCAGCTAAATTTATTTGTTGTTGACTCAATTCTGTTTGACCTAATATATAATTAATAACTAGTACTACATCTTGCACATTAATTAACTCATCTAAATTTATATCGCCAGATTGAAATGGTATGTATGTAGTATCAGGAATACCTCTTACGCGACAATGAAGAGCATCCGTTGATTGCCATGTACCTGTAAAACCTAAAATTTCATATCCTGGCATTGCTTCTTCATAAATAGCTAAGGCATCATCATCCCAAGAACTATTCATTATAGGAACAAAAACTTTATCATTTAAAATTAATGAATTAGTATAAGGTTGATTACTTGGAGTATAAACCCTATATACCTGCCATGGTAGTCCTTCAGATGTAAGTGTAGATTCAAAATAACTAGCTACCTCTTCTATCATAGAATATTGACTATGGTTTGATGGTACAGATCTAATTAAAACTTTTGTAGGCGATAGGTATTTCCCCCAGCAATCAATATGATCTATATATTCATCATTTGGATCAGCAACAACATGAAAAGTACTAATACCATAATAATCATCCATTATATTATCTACATATGGACATGAATCTAAAGGAATGCTATCATCATCATTAGTATTGCATTCATCATTTTCAGTATAAGCAATATGAGCAGATGCTGCAGTCCCAAATCCATCTGTCATATAATTACCGCCAGTTCCAACAAAATCAGCAGAGTAATATGGTATGTTAAGATGTTCTGATACTTTAAATGGAGCTTGGTTATCATTATATCTAGGCCTATTATAAGTAAAATCAACAATTGAATAATTTCCATCACCATCAATTACCCACCATGGACCATAATCTCGTGTCCAATAAGAGTCTGTAGAACCAAGAATAAATTCTACATTATCCATATTTACTCCTGCATTATTCATTGAATTATATGCTGAGTCCTCTGACCAAGTAGATACCAAACAATAAATAATCACATCCTCAGCCATTGCCCTAATAAGAGTTGTAGAAACACCAAATGGATACCGAATTAACACTCCCTGCATAGGTTCATATTCAGCTATAGCTCTAACTGGACTAGGAGGAGGGTCTGTTCTAAAACGCATTTCATCAATGATATGCATATTATCAAGTTCCCAATCAGTTAGCCCCTTTGGAAGCTCTGATGAAATTACAATTGAGACTATTAAAAATAATACTTTATACATAATACCACCTTTTAAATAAAAATTATATATCTATAATAATGATAATAAACATACCATAGTGTAACAAATTGTACTATTTAATTATTATTTGAGAATTGATCAAAACAATCAAATAGTAAATTAATATCTAGTTCTTCATCTCCATTAACATAAGGGTCACAATCTTCAATAACTATTTTAATTTCATTAAATGCTAATTCATAAAGATGCTTACGCAAATATATTTTCCCTCTTAAATAATGTATATTCCTATAGTCTAACTCATCATGATTAAAATTATAAAGAGGTTTAATAGAAAGAAGAGTATCTGAATAAGATAAACTTAAATTAAAATAAGTAGTATCATTTAATCCTAAATAATAATTAGTATAAAATAACCCCAAATACATATCACACCAGTCTTGATTTAGTATTTGATCAAATTCTGAATTCATCAAATCATCATATGCTAATTGAAAAGATGATACTGATTCATTTCGAAGTGAATCTCTTTTCTGATTATCATTTAAAAATTCTCCTGCATAATAAAGTTGACTCCAACCAATTCCATTATAAGCTTGATAATATGGACCTACAAATTCTTGAGATGAAAACTCTGAATCAATTGCTTCTATTGCTACATTAAATAATTCAAGTGATAAATCATAATAATCAGCATGTTGATCGATTAATAATGTATCAGATAAATTAACAGTTTCAAATGCATTCCACCCTTCGTTAATATAATATGCATAATCCAAAATTTCTTCATTCTCAGAATATTCTGATACAAATGAATAACAAGACATCATTAGCATTGTAAATAATATGTAAAAAAATCGTATCATTTTATTTTAACTAGCTTATTAGTAATTATTTGATTATTAAAACTAAAACTAACTATGTAAATTCCAGATGGTAATTCAAATTTAGCATCAGAATTACCATCCCAAATAATTGAATGGTATCCTGAATTTAAATAACCTGAATATAGAGTTCTTACTTTTTCACCTTTAATATTATAAATAAATAAATCAATATTATTTGCCTCTGGCATATAATATTCTATTGTTGTATTGGGGTTAAATGGATTTGGATAATTTTGCTTCAATATGTAATCTTCAGGTAAAATTGTTTGAGTATGATGATTTTCATTATAAAAAATAGCATAAAAACCAAATTGATTAATATTAGTTTTTAAGAATTTATCTTCTATATATGTATCACATTTTTCCCAGATATTAGAGTTCATTTTATAAATCGATAAATTAGTATCATTATATGATGAATTAAGCATATTTAGATCAATAGATAAATTTGCCTCATTACTCAATTGCATATTATTTGGATAAATCTCTATAATATCCCCAACCCTATCTAAATCATTATAAACTTCATTAGATTTATTATTTCTAATTAAACAATTAATTTGATTAATAACAGAATTCTTAGGAATATCTAAAGTAACAAATCCATTAAAAAAATTGAGTGTAGAATTATAAATTGGGTCAATAATACCAAAACTGATATCTTCTAAACCAGCATTTATATTCTGGACATGATCCCTCATTTGATACTTTAATCTAATATCACCACTATTTGAAAAATTATAAGGTAAATAATAAATGTAATTGAGAGTATCAATTTCATCAGGAAATAATATTTCATCATCAGAACCATTAATACCATAATCTACCCATAGTTTAATAGGGCGATTCAAACCATCAAAATCAATTAACCTTTCTGTACTTAACATATATAAATCAAAATTTTCAGAAAATATATCATCATAAAGTGGAATCATATTTATCACTGGTAATGTGATATCAATATAAAAATAATAATCTTCATTTTCTGAATAAAATGGAGGATCAGACTCTTGGTAATCTAATTGATAGTTTTGAGCAATAACTCTCCAATTATAAGGTGTTTTTCCAGATAAATCTAATCCAGTGATTCCATTTAAATCTATATCAATTCTCACCATACTATTCTGAGTATCTACTTCATAATCTTTATCTGGATTGCTAACATTGTAAATTAAACTGTCTGCTAAAACAATAACATTGTTTAGATTTGAAGCTTCTACAACTTCTAATCGATAAAAAATAGATTCCATCAAAATATCTTTATTTATACTTGAATAAATATCAATATCTAAACTATCAACCCACTCCCATTCAAAACGTAATTTATTAGGTAATTGATTATCAATATAAACAGATTGATATGGATATCTAAAATAGATATCATCATTATCAAAAGTATAAAAAGTTGTTTCATCAATTTGATAATCTCTTAATTCTGAAAATAGAGAGAATTCAACAGGAATATCATTAATTTGATTAATTTGAATTGAAAAATCAACATTTTCACTAATATTAAAACCATCATTTGAATCATCATCATCAGTTAATTTATTATCACCATCATCCTGCAATGTGATTGACAAATCAGTTGCACCATTCATATCTTGATCTAGGCTGAATGATAAAATCCCTTCGTTTTCTTCATTTATTATAATATTAGGGAGTACGTTAAATAATGTTTGTTCATAAATATCTTCTATAATAAATACTAATTCTTGATTATTCTCTTTATACTGGCCATTACCTCCACCTGGGTTGATATTAAAAGCCCAATTAATAGTATGCTCTCCACTATCCTCATCTATATTATAAAAAGAAGGCTCAAATTCAAATAAGGGAGGGTCATTAACAGGGTGTATAGTTAAAAGGTGAGATGTAACTTCTGATTCACCAAATTGTTCATCTGTTAAATAAATAGTGAATATAGATTGTCCATTTGCATGTTCATTTGGATTAATAGAAAAGTATCCTTCAGCATCTAAAATATAACTCTCAATTAAATCTGGATTATCAAAAGTGACAGTAAAAAATAAATTTTGATTTTCATTGTATGCTCCTGTTGATATATCAAATGCCCAATTTTGATAGTAGTTATTATCTTCATTAATTGTAATATCTCCTAAATTAGAAAAATAAGGATTGTCATTGATAGGATTAATAACAATATCACAATCAAAAAATTCACTTTGAGCATCTTCTGTATCAGTAATGTAAACAGGAACAGTGATTACACCTTCATTTTCAGA